>CAOKPF010000126.1 GCA_948470565.1 uncultured Clostridium sp. | reverse complement strand
ATGCCTTATTTAACTTTGGATTATATGATATTTCGTAATATTTAGTGCAATTATCAATGGTATCATAATAAAATTTTATTCGATAAAAATCAACAGGCATTGAAAAAATATTTTTATATTGAATATAGGCAATGGCTTTATTTCGGAATAAATTATAAAAACAACCTGATTTATTTTGATTATCACAAAATACTAAATGAAATCTATTATCTTTAAAATTTGAATTACCTGTTATTGCTAAATTAGATAAATTATCACATAAGCTTAACACTGTTTGTTCAGAAAGGTGGGGACCAAAATTAATATTTGAATTAGTTACAGATAGAATTATAATACCCCAAAATAAAATTGATGGAGGAACCGCAATAATTAAAAATAAAATTTTCACTATTATTTTTTTGCTATTTTGCATATATATCTCCATTCAAAATAATAAAATAAAATTGTAATAAATATAAATTATACTACCAACATATACTGCAATATAAGAGCTTAATAAACCAACGATAAATTCTTTTACATCGGTATAGAAAAATAGTGACATACCTATATATAAGACATCAGATGTAATAATGAATATAAATAGAATATAGTATATCTGAAATAACATTGAACGAAAAAAATTCTTTATTTTATTCATCTGGACACTCTCCATTTTGAAAATAATATTTAAAAACATTATCATTAACTACATATGATAATATATTATAAGCATTTATTAAAATGCCTTTTATGCATTCATCATATATAGAGAAACCTAATTTTATAGCCACTTTATCGCATATAGTATCGCCTTTAAGCCATTGCTTTTGTTCTATTTTAGAAAATCCTCTATTAGACCACTTCTGAGCCACATCTGCTCCAACTAATAATGTGTTTTCACTAAAACGACAGTATTTACCTATTACACCAAAATGTATATTTGACCAAGCATCATATGGGATTTCTTTATCTATATATACATGATGATAACGCCTTGATAAACCCATACTTGGAAATAAGGCTGATAACTGCCACTTATGGTCCCAAAAACTATCTGTTTTAACTGCTTCATAAAACATACTACAACAATTATCCCTCTTTTCTTATAATAAATATTTACAAAATAAGTTTAATTTTTTTTATAATATAAGCTTACTTTTCTTAATGAGTGATTATTAGTTTTTCAATATGTTTCATAAAGCTTATCTTACTTTCTTTATAATTTTTGTTCTACTTAAATCAATATTTATACCATCTGAACTTTCAATATATATACACAATGCTGTATTATCAATAGAATTATATGTTACTTCATAATACCCATAGCAGCATTTATCAGTAGTATCTCTATATAATATACGGTTACCCACAGAAACCTTTAACTTTACAATAGCTTTACTTGTAAAGTTACACAAATGATTAGTTCCTGGATTAAATTGAAGATATTTATCATATGACATTATCTCAAATGCTCTATCCTTATAAAATGTTTTGTTATCATATTGATTATGATATGAATACTCTATTTCTTTAAGCATCTTATTTAAAAATTTAACTTTCTTTTCTGAAATTGGTAAATCTACTGTAAAAACAAAATACATAAGAATTAATAACATATTAACAGGAATCCAAAATACTAATATCCAACATAAAAATTTCTTTAATATACTTATGTATTCCATACTATGAACCTAATAAAATAATTAATAATACTACATCCTGAACTACATGAACAATAAATACAACAATATTTAGTAAAAATGCTATATAAACAAATATTCCCATGAATACTGTCTCTGCTATATTACTATTGTTATATTGTAAATCATATATAATACTAATCATTATAATAGTAATAATAGGTAGCGGTATTAAAAATGTATAAAAAATAATTAATATTTTTTTCATAATTCTATACATAATCACCTTCTTTGTGTTCTACTATATGTTTGTAAAATAATTAGTATCTGATTAGCAATAATATCAACTGTTTTTATTTCATAATTTTTTGAGACTTGAATACCTATTTTAATAGCTTCTATATCACCTTCATTATCTCCGTAATCACCACTCATTTCTAAAAGTCTTATAGTGGTATCTTTTATATTAATATTGTTCTTATATTTCTTAATATCTGAAATAACTTGTTCAGTTCCAGCACCTTTTAATAATATAAAGTCAGAAGGGTTTATTTTACTACCAATCACTCCAAAATGTATATTTGCCCATACATCATATGGGATTTCTTTATCTCTATATACATGATGATAACGCCTTGATAAGCCCATACTTGGAAATAAAGCTGATAATTGCCACTTATGGTCCCAACAGTTATCTGTATCAACTTTCCAGTATGTAAGTACATAATCTGAACACTGTAAATGCAATAAATTATTTTCAATTTCTCTTGCCATATAGTTTCCTACATCAACAGCATCAAAACCAAGCTGAATATATTTACCTTGTTTTAATACAGGATTATCTATAAATGGACATAAGATAACTGCACATTCCTGCTCGCTA
>CAOKPF010000125.1 GCA_948470565.1 uncultured Clostridium sp. | reverse complement strand
CACCAATGTCAATCCAACCACCACGGATGAAGAACGGCCAGCTCGAATGCGGAAAGTTAGAGTAGTTCAGTTTAATCCCTAATTATTATTTTAATTTTAGGGTGCTCACGCACCCCTTCAGTTTTTATACCCTAATTTACATATCTCTCCCGTATTTATCTTTATTGAACTGTTAAAACTAGTACTGATAAAAGGGATTTAGGACCAGGGATTTTTTAAAGTGCTAAGCGACGAGCACCGCACGGAAACCACCAGTGTAGCTCGGACAGCCGTAAGTATTATTGAAGGCAAACGTACCAGCGGACGCACCAATGTCAATCCAACCACCACGGATGAAGAACGGCCAGCTCGAAAGCGGAAAGTTAGAGTAGTCGCTATTCCAGCTTGTAGAGCCACTTCCAGACGTTGATGTCTCTAAAACTGCGTCTCCATATCCATATGTGCTTGTTTTTAAGCTATTATATCTGTTCCAGTTATAAGTATTTCCATCATTTGATGTGTTATATGGGTATACTGTTGCATACTTTGTACTTAATGTTTTATATCCGTTTCCATCTGCTGTTGTTTTTGCTACATATGAACTTCCATATGCTGATAAATTACTATTTCCATTTGTTATATATGCTGATACTCTTTCCCATACACATCCACTTAAGTCAAATACTCCACTTTTATTATTTGTACTACTTGCATCTACTCCATTTGGTGTGCTACTTCCACTATATCCTGTTACTGCTCTTATATTTTTTGAACCATTAATATCTTTTGAATTTATTGTTACTTCTGTTCCATTTCTTCCATATTTACTTTGTGTTAAATATGCTACTGCTCCCCATTCACTATTTTTCATCATATGACTATCTGTTTGGTTGGCCTCTAATCCATAGAAATTTGTTGCCTTTGCGATCTCTTGAGATATTGTGTAACTATCTCCTGTACTTATTACATTATACGCATATGTTAATGGCTTAAATACTGGATATGATATTTTTTGCGTTGAATATCCACTTGATGTTAAGGTTTGTGATAATGCATTTGTTGTATAACCGCTATTACATGATGTATATTTTTTGTCTGAATATACTACTTCATCATTTCCATTTACTACTGTTGTTGCATTTGTTTCACTTGTTGTATTTGCTTGGAATCCTGCTGCATATTTTGCTACCCAAAATCCTGATATCTCTTTATCCCATTCTCCATTCATATAATTATTACTTCTTCCATCTCTAAATGATGGATGTATATATGTGTATTCACTATCTACTGTTGTTTTACTTGTTTCTATAAATTTTACATCTATTGTTGTTCCTGTTATTTTGTACTCATATCTTGGTATCCATACCCAATAACTTCCATCTTCTGTTTTTGCATTTGCCCATTTTTGATTTTCATAATCATACCATTTATCTTTGTTTTCTGCTGTTACTGTTACTTCTTTTCCAGTTTCGTCCCAGTATACACCTGTCATTCCTTTCATTAATTTTGGACTATTTACTTTTCCTGTCCAACTTCCATCAGCTATTATATCGCCTATTCCACTTACATATCCATCTATTTTGTTGGCATAGTCTCCTAATATCGAATTTTCTAATTCTTGTGATTTTTTTGACTCTTCTTCTGCTTTTTTTGCTTTTTCAAATAATCCACTTCCTGCTAATTGATTTATTGATATTCCTGCTAATATTAATAATATTATTATTGTTATTACTAGTGCTACTAATGTTATACCTTTTTGATTTTTCTTCATTTTTTCCTCCTTTGTTTTATTATTTATAGTTATTAAAGTATTTATGCTTTTTGGTTACTAGTTAGTCTAATTTGTATAGTAATTATGCATCTTAACTTAATATTAGGTAGGCTAGTAACTATTTTTGCAAAAATGTATAATAATTAACGAAATTTTTTATTGATTTTAATGTTTTAATAAAAAATTTAATAAATCATCAATAATTTCTTTATCACGTACACTTAGTTTATTTATTTTATCATCATAACTAGTTTTTCGTGAGTGAATATTAAATTTTAGAAATTCAAGCAAAATATCATTTGGCGTGATTTTATATGCATTACAAAAAGAAAGAAGAGTATTTATACTACCTTTTGATTCGCCTCTTTCAATTTGACTAATATATCTAGGAGCAAGTCCTGTTAATTCAGAAACTTCTTCTTGAGTTAAATGATTTTTATTTCTATAATTTTTTAAAATTTGTCCATATTTTATATTTATATCTTTTTTCTCCATAAAATCACCTTTTAATAATATTACCAATTTATCTGAAAAATATAAATGATGTTATATGCGAAAAAAAAACGCGAAAAATATCAAAAAAGTATTTACAATTTAAAAGTCAAATAATATAATACAGTTAGATAAAATACTAAAGAAAGGAAAGAAGAATATGTTAAAGAAAGAAAAAGGTATAACATTAGTAGCGCTAGTAATCACAATAATAATATTATTAATATTAGCAGGAATATCAATAAGTCAATTAGCAGGAAGTGGATTATTTGAAAAAGCAAAAAAAGCAGAAGAAGAGTCA
>CAOKPF010000124.1 GCA_948470565.1 uncultured Clostridium sp. | reverse complement strand
AAAATCCCTCTATGTGTGAGGGATTTTAAGCGTTTATAAACGAACTAACCACATTTAAATGTGCAACATTAAATGTAATTATATTATATGCAAATGTAAAAATATTATTACAAAAAGCAAAGACTAGGCTAACCTAGTCTTTGAAAAACAACTTCCACATCTTTCGATGTGCAACTCTAAATGTAATTATATTATAAGATATTTTTAGGAAATAGTCAAGATTTTCGCTGAAATTAATTTTCAAAAGTATAATATTTTTTTAATGATACTAGAATATTTGAATAGTCATCTTCAGATAAATGAGCTATTTTCTTATTATGGAAAAAGGGCTCTCGTAATCTCTTATAACTGAAATTAGCCATAGATTCTAATTTGGCAGTGCTACAAGGCAATCCATTAATATCACAATGAAAATAATACTGATCATTATGGCATTTAGTACTTAAAGGAATTACTGTCCACATTTTTTTATCAGCAGAAGAGCGCCATAATATGGCAGGTCTTAATTTTCTTAATTCTGAACCAACATTTTGTCCAAAATCAACCCAACATATAGAGCCAGGTTTTAAAATAGAAGTTTTTGAGTTATTATCGTTTAATAATAATTTATCATAACACCATTTTAAATATTTAATTTTTTCAATATTCTTATAATCAATTTCTTTACTTAGTTTTTTGATTAAGGATTCTTTCAAGAGTTTTAAAACATAGGAGAAATCTTTATTATTCAATTTTAGAAAATTACCTTTAACATAAACTAATCCGTTTGATATTTCTCTTAGTATATTCTTGTAAATCATTTATATCAATAAATCTATTTATAGATTCTATATATGTTAGACTATCAGATTTAGTAGTATGAACTGTTAATCCAACATAATGATTTTCAGATATATTATATATAATTAGAACATGTTTCTTTATATTATTTTCAATTACTTCATAAATGTTTTGAGAGTATATATTCAAATTAAAACCTCCTAATATTAAATACTGTAGCTTATATATTTTTTGTATATAAGCTACATACTCAATCATAAACTGCTTGTAAAAATAAGCCTTCTTGAACTATCTATTTAATAGAAAAGTTCTTTACTAATAATACTACATTTTTATATAAAAAGCAACACATTTGTTCTCTAAAATTTACATTTAACTACAAAAAATTTTTGGAGGTGTTGACAAATGAAGATTATATATGTAAAATATAAATAAGCTTGTAAGCGATTTTGCTTATTTAAGTTACCAGTATCTGATTTTATAGATGTGGAAAAAGGAAAATTTAAATTAAATATAATTATTAAATAATATAGATACATTCCTTATTCATATGTTATAAAACAGAAAATATATGAAAGGAGTGTTTTTTTATGGTAACAATGGAATTTGAAGCTAAAAGTTTTAAAAAAATGGATGAGCCAATTAATAAAGGGGGTGAAAAAGCAAAATATGTTTGTTATGCTAAAGCTATAACTATACCATTAGAATTAAATGAATGGATGAAAACAAATCCTAGAGAGCAAAAAATGACAACAAATGTAGCAAAAAATATTATGGATAGTTTAAAGGAAAATGAAAATTTTCATGAATTAAATAGAGGAATAGTTTTGTCAGTGGATAAAGTTACATATGATAACAAAAATGGAAAAGTACAAATTCAATTAGAGGATCCAGAAATACATGGAAATATAGATGGTGGACATACTCTAAGAGCGATATTTGATTTGAATGAGAAACAACTAATGCAAGAAGAAAGATATGTTTTTCTAGAGATTTTTACAGGAATAGATTCTCCAGTCGAATTAGCTTCAGCTAGAAATACATCAGTTCAAGTTGATTTAAAGTCAATAGAAGAACTACAAAAAAGTTTTGATGTACTAAAAGATGTTACAAAAGAATTAAAATTTAGTAATAGAATAGCATATAAAATGAATGAGCATTATAATGATGAAGGGGTTAATCCAATTGATGTAAGAGAAATAATTGCATTAATTAGTATGTTTAGTCAAACTTTATATCCGATACAAAATATAGATGGAACTCTTAATGATCAGCAGCCAATACAATGTTATACAGGTAAAGAAGCCACTTTAAAAAGATTTGTTAATATAGAGAAGATAGACAGAGAAAGAATGCTCAATAATATGAGAGAAATAATACCAGATATTTTTAAAATTTGGGAATATATAGAAACAAATTTTGCGGAATTATCTCAAAAAACAGGTAAGAGATATACTAGTAGAAAATACTCAAAATATAATGAAAAAGAGATAGTGTCTAAATCAGTATTTGATGAAAAAGAAATGCATTATATAGTACCTAAAGGAATGATATATCCAATAGTTGGAGCATTTAGAGCATTAATAAAGATTGATTCTCAAACCCATAAATATAAATGGGCTAAAAATATTGAGTTTATACTAGATAAGATGTCAAGTAGATTAGTTGGAATTGTATTAGATGAAAAATCAGATAATCCTGATGTTATAGGGAAAAATACAAATTTGTGGAGTAATTTATTTAAAGAAATATATATTGAAGGATATTTAATATAGCTTAAATACTAAAAACAAATTATATTAC
>CAOKPF010000123.1 GCA_948470565.1 uncultured Clostridium sp. | reverse complement strand
AATATGCTATATGTGAAAATGCAGATGGATCTGATGCCGTTTGGATAGATTATACAGGAGGAGAAATAGAAATTTCTGGATATAACAAAGAAGTGTATGTATACGTTACTGTTACAGGTAAAAGTGGTAATGTTATTACTGCGTGTACAGATAGCTTTAATATGTTTATTTCTCCTAATATAACAGCTTCATCTTATTGTACAGTTACTTCAAAAAGAGATTTTACTACTATGGAAGTAGTATCAAACACAGTAAAATGTAATATATATGTAGACAATGCAGATAGTATATCAAAAATAGAATATTCATTTACATTTGGTGATGAAGCTATAAATTGGCAAGAACTAAGTAGCACAAGTTGGAAAATTACAGACAATAAAATAACAGGAGAAATTAGCCGTAATATAGAAATTGCAGATTTTCCAGAGGATACATATCCTGTAAATTTATTAGTAAAAGTAACTGACAGCCAAGGAAATGTAACAAATGCAGAGCCAGAAGTTGCTGATGTAACAATAAGGCGTTAGTAGGAGGTGGAAACTGTGGAAAATGAAAGACTTGCGAGAATAGAAGAAAAGACAAACTCTAACACTAAGAAACTAGAAGAACATGACAAGAAAATATCTGAATTAGAAAAAACATATGTAATAATGGAAAAAATGAATTGTAGAATGGGAAATGTAGAAGAAAGTGTAGAAAATATAAATAACAAGATAAATGAAGAAAGTAAGGCAAAAGGACTAAAATGGGATAAGCTTATCGATTATTTATTTTATGCAGTATTAGCGTTTTGTTTGTTTAAACTAGGAATAAAGTGAGGTGATTATATTGTGGAAAAGAATATCTGAGTTGATAGATGTAAAAAGTATAGTTACATTAGCATTAACATATGCATTTGTAAAATTAACATGTAATGGAACTATACCACAAGAATTTTTAACAATATATACAACAATAATAGCATTTTACTTTGGAACTCAATTTCAAAAAAATGCAAATAACAAAAATAATGATAATGATGAAAATAACGAAAAATAGAGCATAGTAAGTATATTGCTATGCTTTAAAAAATGCCTTAAAAGGCAAATATGAAAGTAGTACCTTGAAAACATAGAAAATACAAGCCAAAGCGTGCATGGTGAAAAAATATTTTACTTTTTTTGGAAAAACACTTGACTTTTGTATGTAGATACAGTATAATGTATGTAGATACAGAAGGAGGGATTAGAATAGAAAAGAAAAGTAGAGCTGAATATTTTAGAAAAAGAAGAGAGTTTTTAAGTGGATTTAATGTATTAATTCCAAAAGAAAAATATGAGGCTATAGATAAAGAATTAAAGCGTCAGAACAAAACTAAAACAAAATGGCTTTTAGAAAAAATTGACGAAGAAACAAAAAAATAGAGTATTGTGACACTCGCCAAAGTAAACCACAATACTCAACACATAAGAATTTCAGTTCTTATAAATTATATTGTATCATATAAGTAACTGAAATTCAAGGGGTGCATTAGCACAAAATGAATGGAGGTTATTTTTTATGTTTAATGAATATGAAAAAACAATAGAATGGGGAATAGTTAAAAAGAAAATATATCAAATAAAAAAAGCATATTATTTAAATTTTGGGCAAATACAATTAAGAAAGTCTGATTTTGGATATACAATATTAGTAAATCCATATGTAAAAGATGAAGAAATTGCAGAAGCAATATATAACAAAATGCAGGAGGTAGCATAATGGTAGTATCACAACAAATAATACTATACTTTGAGCTAATACCATTATTTTGCATTATATTAAGTATAGTAATAAATAGTTATATAGAAGAAAGAAAATCTATTAAAATGGAAAATAGAAGGCTAAAGAAAATAAGCAGAGAGCAAAAAGATTTTATAGAAAAACAATTATTTTTGAGGAGGATATAAAGAATGAAAAGAAAAAAATGTTATATATGTAATCAACATAAATTAATAACAGAATTGCATAAATGTGTTCCTAATAAATATGTTAAGAAACAAGATAAAAAGTTATTTTTAAATTCTGAATATTATTTATGTCCAAATTGTCATACATATGTACATAAATATTTAGATGAAACAGAAAAAGGAATATATATAAATGTACCTGATATAATTGATTATTTTTCAGAGAATAAAATACGTTTTATAGAAGTTGTAACAGATAACATGATTTTAAAACAACAAAATAAAAGGTTTGGATATAAAGAATTGATAAGACAGTATGTTATAGAAAAATATTATAAGGATAGAGCTAATGAGATTATGCAAGAAATAATAGAAGAAAATTCAAATATAGTTGGTATATATGAAGATGGTGAGCTAGTTGGCTTACATTTAAAAAGGGGGATATAAAAATGAATAATGAAATTAAGATTTTTGAAAATAGAGAATTTGGAAAAATAAGAGTACAAGAAATAAATAATGAAGCATGGTTTTGTTTAAAAGACGTATGTGAAGTATTAAATATAAATAATGTATCACAATTAAAAACAAGACTAAAAAATGATGGGGTCATTACTAATGAGGTCATAGATAATTTAGGTAGAGTGTTGATTAGCGAATTAATAACTACTAAAAAAATCAAATTAAAAAGTAT
>CAOKPF010000122.1 GCA_948470565.1 uncultured Clostridium sp. | reverse complement strand
TATATATATATATATATTCTGTCAATATTCTTAGAATGATTTGCAAAAGAAAAAGATACTAATTGTACCTTTACTTTTTATAAAATATATCATTACCAAAATTATCTTTTCTACTTGTTCCTTTTACACAACCATTTTTATCATAATAAATAGTTTCACCAAAATTTCCTTGTTTAGAAAATGCTATTTCATCATTTACTGAGCCATCTTTGTTACGATAAATTGTATTATCAAAATTACCTTTAGTTGCATATTTTATATCACTTACATTTGTATTATAACTTGGAAACCTAAAATCATTAGATTTTTTATCCTTATTTTCATTATATTGATATGGTTTATATTCTGTAACTGTTGTATTATCAAAATTTTCATAACCACTCAATTTATTCATTCTAGGTACTAAAACAAGTGATGGGATAGATACTAAAAGTGCTACTAAAATACTAGATATAATTCCCTCATTATTAAGAGTTTTACAAATAATAGTCATTAATATAATAAATACGATATTATATAACCATCCAGAAAAAACTCTATCTTGTTGCATCTTATATTCAATATTAACTTCTTCTCTTATCTCTTTTTGATCGCCATAATAACTAAAATTATCAGGTTTATATATAAGTACTTTAAAACTAACTAATAATTTTTGTATTAAAAACATAAATAATCTATAAAATATAAAAGCTACTGCTAAAATACCCAAATTAATAAAAAATGAAGACTGCTTATTAAACAAATACATTAGTAAAAAATTCAAAGCCAATAAAACAATGGTTATTACACTTATAATAATTTTGTTTTTCACTTTCCTCACTTCCTAACTATTTTTTCTTAAATACAAAAATAGATATTCCGCCAATTACAATAATAGCTGTTGTTATTCCAACGAGCAAAATACTAGTATTATTCTTTTTTTCTTTTACAACATCTTCATTATTTGATGATTCATTTGTTTGTTCTTTGGAAATAGATTTAAAATCTTTTAAAGTTGCACTATCCATAATTTCTTTAGTATTCTTCTCTATTAAATCTTCTCCATAATTAGTAGCTAATGTAAATGTATAAACTTTATTATTATAACTAGTAACAACATCTGAAAAAGATGATCCAGATTTATAATAATTTAATGTATAATAATTAATTCCATTTTTACTAGTAAATGTATTATCTATAACTAAATCCGTATTTTCTCTTTCTTTTACTTCATCAATAGCACTTGATAGGCACTCATTCATTTCTTTTTTATTACTAGCAATATTCCCACATTTACTAACACTTTTTATTTTAAATCTTAAATTAGAATTATCTTCGTTTCTTCCTACCAAATGAAATTTTCCTTGATTAAATAATTCTAATAATTCTTCTTTTTCATATTCTAAAGGTATATAAGTTGTTGTATCAATATTATCTTTAGTAGTGACTATATAATCACTATCTAATTCATATGTTATATCATCAAATGTATAACTTTCTGCGTTAACAGAAACTGGTATAACAAATGCAACTAATAATCCCATTAATAAACCTTTAATTTTATTCATATAATAATTCTCACTTCCTATAAATCTATTTCACTTTTTGGTACTACAACAACTGGTCTAGTTGGATACATATATTTTTTGAAAGCATCAGGTTTACTACCAGAATTCATAAGTATAAATTGGGTAAGTGCATCACTTGTAATTGCTCTTATACCAAATTTTGCACTTGCTGATTTATCTCTTTGTCCTTTTTCTTTTTCGTATACACTCATTTTATTTTCATAAAACGAAACAGAACGTGTTGCAACAAAATAAGCTTTTCCTGATTCAAATATTATATTATATGCTTTATCATTAGTATAATTTTCTTTTATTTCTTTAGTATAAGCTCTGTAATAAGTATCTAAATAATTTTTAGTAGATGTTGCATCACTTTTATAACTATTATTATAAGAATCATAATTGTTTGGAGATTCACTTAACCCTACTTTTCCATCCATACTACTACCTTTTTCCATAGCATATAAAGATGGATAATATTGATAGCTTGTTGCTTCTACCCCAGTTTTATTAAAATTTTCAAAACCTAAAGTATCTTGTTTCCAACTATCAGACTTATCTTTATAATACATTTCTATATCATTCATGTTTAGACTTCTTGCAACATATTTTTTATCATTAACTTCAACAGAATAATATTTAGCACAATAAGCATTTAATGCTTGAACTGCATTGTTATATCCCTCAACTGACTTTAATTCAATTGTATCAGTAGTATGTGTTGCCGTTGTTAACATATAATTATTATTATCTTCGGCAAGAATAACCCATCCTAAATTACCAACACTTACCTCTGCTTCATTCAAATCTCCTGTATTACCTGTAAACTGTATTCCTTCATAAGAACTAGGCTTAATATCTTCATTTAATATAGTTTTGACATCAACACTTTTTCCTATATTGTTTGAAGTAGTATTTATTTTTGAATAATCAAAACTTACACTTTCTTCTTTATCTTTAGAATCTTTGTTTCCACAGCCTGTCATTCCGACTAACAAAACTCCACATAATAAAACACCCAATATCTTTTTTTTCATACACTCACTCTTCTTTCTATGTACTATTATATATATATATATAT
>CAOKPF010000121.1 GCA_948470565.1 uncultured Clostridium sp. | reverse complement strand
TATCTTCTTAGTAGTATATATCTTCTTAGTAGTATATATCTTCTTAGTAGTATATATCTTCTTAGTAGTATATGGTATATATTGATTTTATTAGAGTTCTTTTAGTAGTTTATCAAGTGTAGGTCTGCTTACTTTTAATGCTTCTGCGAATTTAGTTTTTGTTATTTTTCTATTATCGTAATCTTCTTTTAGTTTTTTAAATAGTTCTCTATCTATCTTTTTCTTTTGGCCGCCTTTATATTTACCTTCTTTTTTAGCGATTGCTATTCCTTCGGCTTGTCGTTCTAATATATTTTGTCTTTCAAATTCTGCGATTGCTCCGATAACAGTAAGTAAGAGTTTGCCGACGGGTGTTGAAGTGTCGATATTTTCTTTGATGCTTATGAGTTTAACACCTTTTTTTTCCAATAATTCAACTATGTTTAGTAAGTCTTTTGTGCTTCTGGATAATCTGCTGAAATCTAATATGTGTATTGTGTCACCTTCTCTTACATATTCCAGCATTTCATTTAATTTGTTTCTATTTGTATTTTTACCGCTTATTTTATCTGAAAACCATTTATCTATGTTATATGGTTTTAATGCTTCTATTTGCCGTTGTTCATTTTGGCTTATACTTGAAACTCTTATATATGCTATGTTTTGGCCTTTATTATTCATGGTTTGACTTTGTACTTTCTTGTAAAATCTGTGTTGTGTATATTTACATTTTGTAAAACGAATAAAAACTTCACCCTATTTTTAGGGAAATATCATATTTTTTAAAATAAGGTCAAGGTATACTTTGTTTTTACATTAAAAAGTTTCGCATATTTTTCGCATATTATTATATACTTTATAATAATATGCATTATAAAGTATATAATAATGTATATTAACTATTTATAAATATTTTGTAAAGTTATTCTGTTACAATTTCGTAATTATTTAATGCATAGTCAAGAAATATATTTATTAATTCGTTGCGGCTTCTTCCTGTTTGTGATGCAATATTATCAATTTTATTTATCATTTCTGTTTGAACCCGTATTGAAAATATTCTATAGCCATCATCGCCTTTTGGATGTTTAATTGATATTTTTAGATTATTATTGTCCATGTTTTTTCACCTCTGCATTATATTATTAATCATTTTGCTGATGTTTAACATATTTAATTTATGTTTAACATATTATAATTTTATGTTAATATGTTAAAGATCATGTTAAATATGTTCAGGTTTATTAGTTAATTTATTTGTAATGATAGTAAAGTTAATTCAGATAGCAATGATACAGATAATGATAATAAAATTGTTGAAGTTGATATAAAACAAAATATTGATAATCTGTTGCAGGTAAAATGGATAATTATAGGTAATGGGGAATTTTATTTTATGAATGGAAAAATTACTGTAAGTAATGGACAAGCAGTTAAAAAGCTTAAGATACATTTGCCTTATAAATATTATAATAATAATAGAAATTTTGAAATGATAAAGCGATAATAAGTTAATAATTATGAAAAATGATAGAGAAATATATAGACAAAAATTAAGAGAATATTCAAAAGAGTATTCAATTATACCAACACAAAATAACTTAAATCAATTTAATAAAGTTATGAAAAGTAGCGAAAATGAACAAGAAATTAAAGAAGATGGTAATGTATCAAAATCAATAATAGAAAAAATAAAGTATTTTAAAAGTATTTTATAAGTTTTTATATAAAATATATAGTATTTATCATATTAACATTGATATGTGTATTAATTATATCAGTATTTATATATATAAAGAATAATGATGATATTAATAATAGTGATGATAAATGGAGTGGTTTTGAAAGAAAGTGATAATAATATATTGATTAATTTTGAAAAGAATATAAATACAAGTGCAGTTACATATATGAATTTGTTAATTTCAACGTCTATATCTGATGGTGATTCTATAATAAATTTGAATTGTACAAGTAAAGTAAAACTTGGACATGCTAATTCTTACGAGGAAGGAATTATTAAATTAGATATATCAAAATATGATGCTATTTTAAGTAATAATTCAAAAATAAAATTTAACACTTATAATATAAGTGGAAATAAATTAGATGGTAGTATTATCGGGAATAGATAAAGCAGTTAAACAAATTAGTGATAATGTAAGTAGTGATGGAATTGAAATTAACATGAAAGATATAGGTTTTATAAATTATAATAGATAAATATTAAGTAACTATATTTGAGAGCGACCATTATTTTTCTTCACTATTCATAATAAATTATAGTTAATCTATATTGTTGAAAATTGAAACTAAAATAAAATTTAGAAAAAAGGTTTATCAGATTGGGCTATTATGTGCTTCTGTTGTTTTTTATTCCCGAAACCATCCCCCTAACGCCAGATGATTTACATTATTTGACTTTTAAGAAAAAATATTATATAATATACATATAAAATATTAATAATGATATTTTATACCAAGTATATATATCCGTATTATTTATTAATATAAAAATAGAAAGATGGTGTAAATTATTTATATTTTAGAAAAAAGAATATATCCAAGAGATGAACTAATAAAGATATTTAATACAGATTAATATAGATATATCTTGTTAAACAATTTCTAACTATTTTCATAAACTAATAAATATAGATTTGATATATTGTTGTGGTAAAGTGTTCTATGATTCTTTCCATATTGGATTTTTTATTTTTTTTAGAAAAAATT
>CAOKPF010000120.1 GCA_948470565.1 uncultured Clostridium sp. | reverse complement strand
ACAAGGCATAGGGGATTTTTACTCTTTTAAAAGTGTTTAAAATGAGATTTTATATACAAGAATTTTATCATTTTCTATGTAGAATGTCAATAAAAATAGTAAAATTTATATATTTAGCTAAATATGTAGTTATTAACACTTCCAATTAAAAGTTCAATTGTTTCGTTTATAACGGTTTCTTGCATTTTTTCTTTGTGCATAACTGTAAGAGATAGTATTTTTATATAATTACTTACTATTTTGTAATCGCATATATGGTTTGTTCCATGAATATTATTAAGTATCATTAAAGCCATATCATTATCATATGATTTACTACTAGTTGATTCTGGTACTTTTAGTTCTAGCCCTCTTATGTCATCGTCATCAAGATATGTGTAAATATTACTACTATCAAAAGTAAGTTCAAGTAATATTTTTCTTACATCTCCTTTTTTTAATGAATCTTTTTGTGATATCATTTCTTGAATTTTATTTTTCATTTTACTTCTATTATATAGTATAATTTCATATATATATTTCTCTTTTGTTTCAAAAAAATTGTAAAAGGTACCTTTAGCAATTCCAGTTGCCTTTGTTATATCTTCAACACATGTTTTCTTTATTCCATACTTTTTTATAAGTTTAAACCCTATTTGATACATTTCTTCTTTAACTCTATCTCTATTTTCGTTTTTAAATATATTTGGCATAATGTTCTCCTTTTACTAAAAATATATCATAAACATTTGTACATGTCAACAAATTTTATCCAAAATTACATATAACGATAAAAAATGAATGAAAAAATTATTTTTCACACGAGTAATAGATATTATTTAATTATGTTTTCTTTAACTGAATCCGTGAACTTAAATTTAAAAATCCTAATTTTTATTGATATATCATCAATCTATAAAAATTATCATGGATTTGTGCTTATGTTAAATTATGCAATTTTAATTTGATATATCCTCTAAAATCCAATTATATTTTGCTACATCTAATATAGAATTGTAATAATTACATCTTCCATCTTCTACAATATTAAGATTTGCACCATAATTATTACAAGAAATGCTTAATGGATATGTCACATAATGCGTAGTTGTTTCAATATATCTTTTTAGTATAACTTTTTTTTGAAGCCTACCAGCATTATTTTTTTGTTTTTTTACCTAACTGTATTAAAATGAATTTTTAGTGTTAAGTATTCATAAGTATCATCAGTTGAATAGTTGTAAAATTGTTCTCAAAAAAGTCCCCTGCTACTAATATTTAGAATGTCTACATTTTTTTATTCATAAGCATATCTAAAAATTTTTGTGAAACGAATGGTTTAGAAATTTTGTAGTTATACTTATTTCCATAAAATCCAATTGTTAGTAAATGATTTAGTCTTTTGGTAATTACATTTTCTGTAATATTTATATATTTTTCGTATAGTTTTGCCATATTACCACCAGCACCTTGATTTTTAACCATATTTTTGTAAAGATAATTGTATAATATACGCACATGCAATCAAACATTATAGTATATATAATATTTATATTATTCATTGCAAAGTAGACCACAATTAGCATAACTATTCCAAATATCATACTGTTAGACTCAAAAGCGGAAAATGAATTATTAAATTTTATATCTGATATTAAGTAACTATAATTTGTCATTTCTATTGTATTTCCACAATATTCACATTTGTTAGTAGTATTTTCATTAACATTTATTTTGGCGCCGTGATTCATACAATGATGTTATTTTAAAATATTAGGATTAGCTACATTTATATATGAAAATTCAATCTTTACACTATTTATCACTTTTTGATTTAGTACTTTATTCGTAGAATTACAATATATTGTATAACATATTTGCATAGCGAAAATTGTAAAAAGTATCAATATTATTTTTAGAAGATTTTATACTAAAAATAAAAAAATCCTATTAAAACAAAAAAAGTATTGCAAAAATAAAATAAAATGGTGTATAATAAGATTAAACAAAAGAGAGGAAGATAGCACATGAAAAACATTATGTCAAATAAAAACGCTGCAGATATGATAATACTACACACACACACACGTAGATATATTAAATAATAGAAAGAAAAGCCAAGGCGTGACTGCGTCAAAAAATAAATATAAAAAGATAATACCAATAGTTAAGTAAAAAAACTTAGCTATTGGTATTTGTGCTGTCTGAATTAAAAAATGAGAAATTTGTTGGTAATATATTCCAATAAATTTTTTAACAAAAAACAGAATGTGACAAAAAATTCAGTAGTAGTAATATATACTAGATATAGCATTGTACATAAAATAAAACAATTATATAAATATACATGTATAAAGGCATAATAGGATATAGAGAGATTTTCTCACAATATGTTACAATGTAAAATATATTTAGAAGATATATAAATAAAAAGCTTTACACACTACACACACACATAAAGCCAAAAAGTATATCTTTGAAATATATTATTATGAATTTTATTAAGGAACAAAAGAAATAAGAAACAAAAGAAAAAATATTATAAGAGAAAAAATGTTTAAGAAATAAAAAAAGAGGGGGAAAAGAAAAAATGGAAAAAGCCAAAGTAGATAACAAAAGAAAGAGTGTAGGAGTAGTAATAGTACTGATAGGAGTAGTGATAATAGGAATAATAGGGATAGTAGCAGTAAATGGAAACAAGAAAAAAGTAGAAGTAGGAGGAAATGAAAACGTAGTGCAAGGAGAAGAAAAGACAAAAGAGGAAAGATATGAGGAAAATAAACAAGAAATAGATATGAAGGGAACAGAAAATGTAACATTAAGTGAGGATTTAACAACGGTAAATACAAGTAGTAAAGTAAAAGAAAATAAAAAAGTAGCAGGATTAGATATAACAGGAATAACAGTAGAATATAATGGAGAAGAAACAAGGATACTTGGAACAGTAAGTAATAA
>CAOKPF010000119.1 GCA_948470565.1 uncultured Clostridium sp. | reverse complement strand
AACTAAAAGTTTTCCGACACCCCCAGCATAGCTGGGGGATTACTCTAAAGTTATTAAAATAAAAAACCAAATAGAAATTCTATTTGGTTTTTATTATTAATCTTATTTTGTTCCAAAAATTCTGTCCCCAGCATCTCCTAATCCTGGAACAATATATTTATTTTCATTTAGACATTCATCAATATGAGCACAATATATTTGAACATCTGGATGTTCTTTTTCTACTCTTTCTACTCCTTCTGGTGCTGCTATAATAGATAAGAATTTGAGTTTTTTAACTCCTTTTTCTTTTAATATTTCAATAGCATCTATTGCAGAGCCACCTGTTGCAAGCATTGGGTCTAAAATAATTACTTCTCTATCTTCAATATCTTTTGGCACTTTGAAAAAGTAATTTACTGGTTTAAAAGTTTCTTCATTTCTATACATTCCTATATGTCCTATTTTTGCATTTGGAATAACTCTAATTATACCATCTAACATTCCAGTTCCAGCTCTTAAAATAGGAACAAAAGCATATTTATCTTCATTTAATTTTCCTGTTTTTAAAGTTGTAATTGGTGTTTCTACTTCTACATTTTCTAATTTTGCATCTTTCATAGATTCATAACATAAAAACATAGCAATTTCACTAATTAATTCACGAAATTCTTTTGTACCTGTTTCTTTATCTCTTAGAATGGCTAACTTATGTTGTATCAAAGGATGATTTAGTTCTATAGTTTTCATTATATCTATTCCCTTCTATATTTTATTTTTTAACTTAAACTTCTATTTTTTCTTTTTCTGATTTTTTAGTTTCTTTTTGAATCTTTTGTTTTCCTGTTTTATTCTCAGAAAAACAAAGATTTAATAAAATTCCAATAATCGCAGCTAGACTCATTCCTGAAATAGTTACTGATAAATCTCCACTAACTATTGAAATAGCAGCTCCACCTAAACCTAGCACTAACATTGATGCTCCTACTACTACATTTTTAGGATTATTAAAATCCACTTGATTATGTATTAAAACTTTTAATCCATTTACTGCTATAAATCCATAAAGAAGTAATGAAACTCCTCCTAATACCGCATCTGGTATTGTTGAAACTAAGGCTGTAAATTTTCCTAAGAAACCTATTACGATAGCAAAAATTGCTGCTAATCCAATAACCCATACAGATGCTACTTTTGTCATTCCTACAACTGATGTATTTTCTCCAAAAGTTGTATTTGCAGGTCCTCCTAGTATTCCAGCAACAAATGTTGCAACACCATCACCTAATAAAGTTTTATCTAATCCTGGTTCTTTTAATAAATTTTTTCCTATAATGTTACTTAACGAAGTATGATCACCTATGTGTTCACATAGTGTTACTAATGCAATTGGTGCAATTGTAATTAATGCTCCAAAGTTTGGTGTATAATTTACAAATGGTAATTTAAATTCTGGAATACTAAAAAACGGTGCTTCTAATACCTTTGTAAAGTCTACTATCCCCAAGCAAACCCCTGCTACATATCCTGCAATAATTCCTACTAAAAATGGTATAATTTTTAAGAATCCTTTTGCTTTTATCATAACAATAGCTGTTACTAAGAAAGAAATAACTGCTACTAAAATTTTTTTCCAATCAAATACTGCTCCTGCATCTAAACCTATTTGAGATATAGCACTAGGAGCTAATCCTAATCCTATAATCATAATCATTGGTCCAATTACTACTGATGGTAATAATTTGTCTAACCAGTTTTTACCTACAAAGTGAATAATGGTTGCAACTATAACATAAATTAGTCCTACTGCCATAATTCCTGTCATAGCGCCTGAGATTCCACCTTTTAAATATGCCGCTGCAAGTGGTGCTATAAAAGCAAATGAGCTTCCTAAATAAACTGGTGATTTTCCTTTTGTGCATAAAATATAAAGTAAAGTTCCTATTCCTGATGTTACTAATGCTACTGGTATCGTTAATATTGTTTCTCCTGCTGCCCCATTTACCAAAATTGGTACTAAAATTGTTGCACCAAACATTGCAAATACATGTTGAATTGAAAGTATAATCCATTTTGCAATAGTTGGTTTTTCATTTATGCCTATTGTCATTTTGTTTTCATTCATAAATTTTCCTCCTCTTATTTTTTATTTTGGGTTTGGCATAAGAAAAAATCACTAATAAAATTAGTGATTAACCATACATACTATATAAATAAATAAAAATAGAAACATAAATATAGCAATTTCAAAAATTGCTTTTAGTTTTGCTTTTTTTAGTTCTCTATTTTTATTGAAATGCTTTGCCATTTTTATCCTCCTAAAAATATTACTATAACTTTTTCATAATTGCAATAGTTTTTTTATTTTTTATATGTAATTCAAATATTTTTTATTAATTTATATCTTGTATTGTTACAGTTCCATTTCCTCCTTGTGAAGTTCCAATGCCTTTTATTGCTTGTATTGTACCTTCAATTATTCGCTCTTTATAAAATACATTTATACTTCCTCCTCCAGTCCCATTTCCATATTGTCCTTTTTTTCCATTTGAATAAATATTATTATTATTTAAAATTGTATTTGCATAAATTATTAACAATCCCCCTCCTTCTCCTCCTAAGTCAGATCCAGCTTTTCCATATACAACATTTCCAGCTCTAGATGAAGCATTTTCTCCACAATTTCCTCCAGAGTAGGATGTTCCATTGCCACCTTTTCCACCATATGCTTCATTATTCATCCATTTTACAGTAGCTCTTGTAGGTCTTGCATAGCCTGAAGCTCCCCCTCCTGTTTGCCTATTCATTCCATCTGTTCCTGACTTTCCATCTTCAGATGAATATACTGTTTTATAGTTCTCTCCATTTCCTACCTGAACATATTTACTACTTCCACTTGTCTTAGCTCCGCCTTTTCCTCCTACTGCTGGCACATATTCATAAGTTTCATCTTCGTTTTTCCATAAATATAC
>CAOKPF010000118.1 GCA_948470565.1 uncultured Clostridium sp. | reverse complement strand
ATAATGATATACCTATATTAGGAATATGTGCAGGTCAAAATAATATTGCTAGAGCTCTTGGAGGAACAACCTATAAAATATCTAACCCAGATAAGCATGATAAGTCATTTGATGAATATGTGCATAACATCAAAATAGATGAAAGTTCAAAATTTTATAATATAGTCAAAACAACTGAAATGATGGTAAATTCTAGACATAAAAGAACAATAAAAGATTGTCCACTGCTTGATAAAGTTGCATTTTGTGAAGATGGTTACCCAGATGTTATTGAAGCTAAAAATAAAAAATTTTATATAGGAGTTAGGTTTCATCCAGAAAGTTTATATGCTAAAGATGAAAAAATGAATAGCATTTTTAAAGAATTTATAAATGTTTGCAAAGATTAGTAAAAAATAGTGAAAGGAAAGTATAATACATGGAAAAAGAAATGTTAGAATTTTATAAAAAAACAAGTTACTTTACAGATTTAGGATATTATAAAGATTTTGCAAAAGACTTGCCAGACAATATTGAGCAATTGTGTATATTACAAAGAATGCAAATAATTCATCCAGTAGCTTTCAGAGATAAAGAAATTAGAAATAAAAAAGACTGTTTTTGGGGAGATATGACTAAAGTTCCAATTACTAGATTAGAATATGAAGATGACATTTTCCCAACAGCACAAAGTGTAATAGCTGAATTATTAAGAAAAAATCCTAACTATACTACAAAAAGAGAAGCAAAAGATAAAGTTCATGTTACATGTAGAAGTCAAGCTATATTATTAGCAAGTATATTAAAAGCTAAAGGAATACCAGCTAGAGCTAGAAGTGGATTTGCTGAATATATACATTATGATGGAATATGTTACGACCATTGGATTACAGAATATTTTGATGAAAAAGAAAATAGATGGAAATTAGTAGATGCAGATGAGCACTGTCCAGCCCATGAAATGGGATTTGATTTGAATGATATTCCTTATGATAAATTCTTATTTGGTGCAAATGCTTATTTAGGTGTAAGACAGAATAAATATAAACCTGAAACTATTTTATATTCTTCTGATCCACCAACTCTAGGACTAAAAGCTTCAATAAGAGGATTATTTTACGATTTCCATTCACTAATGAATAATGAAATTATATTCTTACATATGCCTAAATATATACAAGATAAGAAATTTGAATTATCTGAAGATGAATATGAAGAATTAGATAAATTAGCAGGCTTAATGCTAAATCCTAATGAAAATTTTAGTAAATTACAAGAAATTTGGAACAATACTTCTAAATTTAGAATTATGTCAGGAGCATTAAATTAGTTTGAAAAATGATAAAGTACAGATTTGATTGGAAGAAAATGATTGAATCTGATTGCGTAGCTGAATTGAGAAGATGTATGAAAATTTAGTAAATAAGGAGATTATCGATGGATAAAGATATAAATTATTTGTTTAATGAAATGCCACTTTATACAAAAGAAACATTTACAGTTTTTAATTATACTAATGAACAGTATGTATTAGATAAAGAAGAATTGGATAAATTTCTATGTTTAATTGGTTTTAATCAAGATAAATTAATCACTAAGTGTCATAAATGTAAAAAAGAATTTCCTTTTAATATAGATCAGGAGTTATATAAATTGATAGAAAATTATAAAAGTAACATTTATAATATAGATATTACCCAAGATGTTACCAGTGATGGACCAGGACGTACTAAGTATATAACATGTGGAAAGATAAATGTAACAAATGGAAATATTGAGGGAATACAACCACCATACTCAAAAGAAATTTTACTAAATGGGACAATACATTATTTAGAATACTATTTTTCTTGTACTAATAATTATAGCCATAATTATACAATGTTAATTTCAATAGAATTTAATAACGGAAAATTTGTTGTGCGAAAAGTAGGACAAAATCCTTCAATGTTAACTGTAAAGGGTTTTGAATTTGATAAGTATAGAAAATTTTTAGAAAAAATAGATGCCTATGACGATTATAAGAAAGCAGACTTTTCTTATGCAGATCATTTTTATGCAGGTGCTTATACATATTTAAGACGAATTTTTGAAAAAATGATTAATTATTATTTAGGAAATTCTAAACTAGAAGATAATCATATGGATACTAAAATAAAAGCAGTAAAAGATAAATTTGATCCAAGAATTAATCACCTATTAAAACAATTGTATGATATTTTAAGTGTAAGTATTCATGAATTAAGTGAAGAACAAAGTAAAGAATATTATGAATATTTAAAAGCAATTATAGATATACAATTAGAATATATAAAAACAGAAGCTGATAAAGATCATCAATCAAAAAGTCTAAGCTCTGTTTTAAGCAAAATTACTAATCTAGTAAAAAGGTAAAATATTAGTCCAAAGAATTAGAGAGTAACCTTAATTAGCTACTCTCTAAACTTTAACAATAAATTAATTCTCTAAATATAATCTCCTTCACCGAATTTTTATAATTATTCATAAGCCCAGTCCATTTTAAAGGATCAGTATTTTTCAAGTTTTCATCAATAGGATTTTTTTCTAGCATTTGTTTCATAAGTAGTTCAAATCTTTGTTTAGCTTGTTTATCAGTTTCTACAATATGTTTTCTTAAAGTACAATTCATAAACATTATTATATATTCAGCTTTTTTGTGATTTTTCAAATACTCTAATCTTAAATGACCATACTTTCCAATAATATAATCATTTTCATAATCTTCCTTTTCTAAATATAAGTCAGGAACAAAATAATCTCCTTCTTTGTGATAAGTTATTTCTATCATAATTAAAACCTCCATAAATTGATTTTCACTACAAATTTGACTAAATAATTTATATCTTCTTTCGACTATCTAATACAACAAAATTATTGAAGAAATCCATAAGAAAAATTTTGTCCTTATTGGAATTTTCCCAAGGAGGAAACTTATCCCCATTGCTATCCAACGTAATGTTAAATGAACTTGATA
>CAOKPF010000117.1 GCA_948470565.1 uncultured Clostridium sp. | reverse complement strand
ATATTTTCCTATAAAACACCATAATATTGCACAGCTAATGTTCGAAAAATTGTTTATTATTCTCACATAACTTAGAAACTCTTTTTTCGTACTCGTGTTTTTCGCCAAGAGTCATAGGCTTACCTTGAATTTTACTGTTTACCTTTTTGTAATTTTTGAAAACTTGTAACTGTCCCTCGTTTAATATACTTATCCCTTCTTTCGGAGAGATAAAATATGCAATGTTTGTTTCAAAAAACTATTATATACAAAAAGAGCAGGAAATCAGTTCTCTTGCTCTTTCGTTTATACAAATTAATCTTAGGTTATGGAGTTTTATATAAATATACTTATTATTCATCATCTTCGTTTGTTGGAATATATTGAACAAACGAAGTTTTAGGGTAGTAGTTATGAGGGTTGAAATTGGTTTTTATTTCTAATACAGTCATTTCTACACGTTGTCTCTGTAGCATTTTTCGGCATTCAAAGTCAAAAAGATCGGCGATTATTTTTGTTAGATAAACTAATTCACAAGAGACCTGTTTTCTATAATTTTTTTCATAATCAAGGATTTGAATATATATTGCATCTTTACTTACAAATATTTTATCAGAATCATTCATAGAATAAATTTCGTTAAACTGAATAGTCTTCATTGTCTTTTTTACCCCCATCAGTGGAAAAATAATATTTGGCACAATCTAAAATATTAATTTGGAAAATATTTAAATAAGATTGTATTATAGTATTTAATATTTCTTGAATATTTATATAATTTAATATGTCAAGAAATGGATCTTGCGTTTTAGATTTTATAGATATCGCACAGGTAATTATTGGATACTTTTTGTTTTTAATATTATATTCATATTTATCAAATATAGGAACTATAGTTATAAAATTATTCCATTTTTTAGGCTCCAAATTATTAAACCATACATTTGAGGAAAATACTAATGGTGTTTTTAGTTTATGTGCCTTTTCTATTAAACCGTTATAATCTATATCTCTTGCATTATTATCTGTTATTTTTCCGTCTAAATTGCTTTTTGATTGTTGGCAAATTTGTACGTATTTAATGGAGGAATCATCTATAATTTTATAAAATCTGAAAAATATCCGAATATCATCTTCCTTTTTAAACTCGGCTTTAAATAATTCAATAAAATGATTACAGATTTCACATAAATAATTTATAAATTTAGTATATACAATTTCCTTGTTTTCTGGCATTGACAATATTTTTTTTGCATTATCTGATAACTGACCGTTATCAAGATATTCTTTTAAAGACTCTTTTGCTACTTTAGGTTTGGCAGTAGGATATGAAAAGTCAACAATAGCACTATGTTTGTATACAAATAAATCTTCTTTTAAACATGACCTTAATTCAGACAATTTCCATGAATATTCTCTTATTTTTGTTAAAATATGTTTGTCAATAAATAATGGAATATTTTTTAATCCGGAATTACTATAAATAGGTATATCCATATATGGATAATTATTTCGTAAAATAATTGGAATAGAAAGTTTTCCTCTTTGTTTACTCAATTTATCAGGTAAAAAATCTCTATCTATATCAAAGTTACCACTTAAATCAGTTTTACGAACTATTGCTTCGCAAGAGTTTCTTCTTAAATTGAATATATATATAGAATATCTATGACCATTCCTTTTTTCAGACGGAGTGTTTTCTTTCCACCCAATACCTGTCAATAAAGTAGTTATTTGACGAAAAGAATTATACATATTATTAATTTCAATATCATGAACATGTCCACAAAGTATAATATCTACATTTAGATAATCTTCATTTATAAAATATGAATACAATAATTCTTCATCTGATTCCATAAGCCATTTTATAGGATGATGGCATAGGGCAATAGTAAGAATTTGCTTTCCATTTGACTCTTTTTTGATCTTCTGATACTCATTTTTAAGGAAATCTAATTGATGTGTAGCTATACGCAATTTTCTTTTATCTTTAGAACCACCTAAAGAACACCAAGCAGTATCAATTTTTACAAACAAAATAACACTCTCATCATTTACATATTTTTCAACGCCAAATGTTTGAGTGTGTGAAATTTGTATTGCATTGTCTGGATAAAAGATATTATAAACTTCATCTTCCAAAAACAAAAACTTTTTATATGACAATAAATGATACTCCCAATCTTCATTTGTCATATCATTAATTGCATTATTTTGATCTCGATATTTTTCTAAAATCATATTTGAAGAGTTTGATTGAAATCTATCATGATTTCCTGGTACAATTAATATTGACATAAATTTATCGTTTAAGATTAGTTTTAATCTATTAAAGAAATCTTTAACATTGTTAACTGAAGCTTCATTATAAACTCCTTGATCAACTATATCTCCAGTAATAACTACTATAATTTTATGAATGCTATTAATTTGTTCATTTATGTCATTAAGTAACTTTTCTAAATTTGATTGTAATTGTTCGGTATCTTTAATATGTAAATCTGATAGATGTAAAATGTTAAAGTCCATTTTTTTCTTCCTTATTTGTTAGATATTATATGATTTTAGTATATAACAAAAATGGACAAAAAGCTACATAAATATTAAAAAAATGTTAAGTTTCAATAATCAAATCTTTTCCTGCTAGTAATTTAACCTGTTGTGCTAGTTAAATTCCAAAAGTCGCATCTATATATTGCACTTTATGTTCGAGAAAATACTAAATATTGAATTTGCGTCAATTATTAAACTATATTGTTCATTCGTGTGGAACAAAAGCTATCATCACATTACGACTCAAACAATCTAAAATTTGAGTCATGAACATATTAATACCATATTTAATCAGTATATGGTGTGTGAATAGCAAAAATATACAATATTTTGATTGAAACCCTACAAATTAACTAGCACAACGAGTTAATTTAAACTATAAATAAAAAGGGTTTGATGTAATTACCAAACCCTCAAATCCATAAATGAGTTTATTATACTTTACAATTCCCTTATCGCGTCTCTAAAGTATTGCAGTCTTCCCTTCACCATCTCTGCAGAAGCAGTGCCAGAGCCATTACAATATTGTTTATAATCTTCATTGGCGTCATAT
>CAOKPF010000116.1 GCA_948470565.1 uncultured Clostridium sp. | reverse complement strand
GGGAGATGGAACATTTTTAAGAGCATGCAGGAATGAAAATTTTTCAAGTGAAGCAGTATTTGTTGGTGTAAATACAGGAACTCTTGGATTTTTACAGGACTTAAATCCAAATGAGCTATTTTCACTTATAGAGTATATACAGTTTGAAGAAAATTTATATACAAAAGAGATTGACATTGGAGAAGTGTTTGTTAAGAAAAGTGATGGACAAAATTTTGAAGAAAATTTCATGAATGAAATACTTATAGGGGGAGAAGATTATTCAAAGATTGATTTTGATGAATATGTACATGGAAGTTTTCTTCAAAAAATTTCAGCAACTGCAATTGTAATTTGTACACCCATAGGGCAAACTGCATATTCTATGAATTTAGGCGGGGGAATTAATTTTATTAATTCTACTTTTCTTACTACAACATTAATGGCTCCAATAAGAAATAGTCTTAATGCAGATTTTATTGAAAGACCACTTCAGGCAAATGAATTTGAAATTTACTTTAAAAATAACAGAGATAGAGTGGTTTTAAAGGTAGATTATTTAAATTTAGGCAGCTATTATGGTGATGAAATAAGTAGCATTAAAGTAGTCATAGGTAATAAAAAAATAAGGAAGTTAGACATTTCTAATGTGTCTATTGTAGATACTATTAGGGAAAAATTTATTGGTAAATAGCATATATAAACATCTTTTATACATATATATTAATATGTATAAGAGGTGTTTTTTATATGAATTATTTTACAATAGCTATTTTTATGGCTGCACTTGGTATGTTTAGTTCAGGAATTGGTGGTGGAATTGGGGGAATACTTAATCAAAATAGTGGAAAAATAAAAGATCCGTTATATATGTTTACAAGTGGTATTATGACAGGAATTGTTTGCTTTGATATGCTACCAGAATGTATAGAAATGTCTAATTTTAAAAATATTATATTAGGCATTGTAATTGGCTGTGCAATTGTTTATATTGTAAAATTTTTTAATGATTATGTTGATAATAAAAATAATAGCGCACAGTTTGTGGTTGCTTTATCTATGGCAGTACATAATATTTTAGAAGGTGTAGCAATAGGTGCAGGGTTTAGTTATTCTAGTGAATTGGGATTGGCTTTATTAATATCAATATTTTTACATGATATTCCTGAGGGTATAGTTGTAGGAGCAGTAAGTGATAATAAAAGATTAAGTAAAATTATTATTAATAGTGGAATAGTTGGAATGGTTGTCGGAATTGGTGTGTATATAGGTCTTATAATTGGAAATATATCTAAAACTTGTATATCAATTTGTTTATCTGTTGCAGCTGGAGCAATGTTATATGTTACAGTATCAGAGCTTTTAACAAATTATGATAATAATTATAAAAGTAATCTTTCAAATATTGTGTATATTATTGGAATAATTATTCCTTTTATATTGGTAAATATTTAAATTTATAAAATAATGTCAAAAAATATAATTATGTAATTTTAGTATTGAAAAAATATGAATATTATGATATACTTATAATATTGTAATGTATTAATAACCATTCAGATTTGAAAGGAGAATATATATGAATAGAAAATGTAAAACTTGTAAAGTTATTACTGAATTTGAAAAACATGATGAATTAAAAGTCATGTTTGGGAATTACAAAAGCAAGAGTGGTGAACATGTGTACTTATTACACTACTTGGTTTGTAGTAAATGTGGAAACAAAGAACTTGTAAAAAAGAAATATATAAGAACTATTTGGGAATTGTCACTATAATAAAAATGTATTTTTTAAGACTGTTGATATGTAATTTTATCAGCAGTTTATTTTTATATAATAAATTCATTTGTATATCATGTTGATAAAAATAAACATATAATTATAATATATCATTTAAAGGAGAAAGAATATGAATAAAAATGTTGTATTAGAAAAAGAAGCTTTAGAAGTTGTAAATAAGTCTTCAAAACCACCTTTTATTTTTCAGTTACCAATAAAAAAGGGCAGAGAAACATTAGAAAAATTACAAAGTAGCTACATATCAATGTACCCTGCAAGTATAAGAGTAGAAAATATCAATACATATGGTAATGGATATATTAAAGTATATATTGTAATTCCTAATAATTGTAAATGTATAAAAAATGTAATTTTCTATATTCATGGAGCAGGCTGGGTGTTTGGAAGTTATCATACTCATCAAAAATTAGTAAGAGAGCTTGCATATAGAACAAGTTCAGTGATTATATTTCCAGAATATACACGTTCACCGGAAGTAAAATTTCCTGTTGCAATTGAGCAGTGTTATTCTATTTTAAATCAAATTCCGTATATTTTAAGATGTAATAATATAGTAGTAAGTAATAGTACATTAACAGTGGCAGGAGATAGTGTGGGAGGAAATATGGCTACTGTAATGGCTTTAATGTCTAAACAAAAAAATGGAATAAAAATTACTAATCAGCTGTTATTTTATCCAGTTACAGATGATAATTTTAGTACCACCTCATATATTGATTTTGCAACTGATTTTTACTTATATAGAGAAGGAATGATTTGGTTTTGGGAACAATATGAGCCTGATGCAAACAAAAGAAAATCAATTTTTGCTACACCTTTAAAATCAAGTATAGAAGAATTAAAAGGATTACCTAATACGTTAATAATAAATGGTGAAGCAGATATTTTAAAAGATGAGGGAATATCATATGCAAATAAATTAAGATTAGCTGGAAATAATGTTACATCGGTTATAATTAATGGAATGATACATGATTTTGTTATGTTAAATAGTTTGGATAAAACTAATGGTTGTAGAATTGCTATGGATATAGCTACATGCTGGATTAATAGAAATAATATAGAAGGTGTGTATAAATTGGGACTGTAAAAAGTTCCTTTGTTTATAAATTTATTTTTAATTTAGTAAATTTTGGATTTAATAATATAATTTTAATTTATACAAATAATAATAATAACTAATTACAAATTTTATTTTTGTAAATTTAAATAGTTTTAACCATTTTTAAAAATTACATTGACACTTTAAAACAAATGTGATAGTATTATAATCTCATTTTAAACACTTTTAAAAGAGTAAAAATCCCCTATGCCTTGTAA
>CAOKPF010000115.1 GCA_948470565.1 uncultured Clostridium sp. | reverse complement strand
CAGAAGGTAATTGTCAATGGATGAAAGTGTAAATTTATTTTTGCACAATTCCTTATCTGAAAAACCAATAAATTTTACCTCAATATTTTCTGATATTGACATAAAAGAAAAATTGCTAAATCTATTAAGATAATTCTTTATTCCCGAAATCCCATCATAAATCATAGAAACCATATCATGCATCTGCTTTTTAGATGCATAAGTAAAAAAATCTTTATATCCCAATATATCAAAATATGCAATGTAGTACTCTTTTTCTTCCCATGAATTCATTTATTTCCTCGCTATACTCCGTTTTATTCAATTTAATCTCTGTAGTCTTCGTTGAGATTTTATCTTTTTCTTTGCCAAAATTTCGTATATATCGTATTATAAAGCGAACTCATATCCACCTCTTATACTTTTCCTTCATTTTATCTCGCTTGTTCTCATAAAACAATATTATTTTAATACGATCGTAATGTTATTTATATTGCACCGAAGCTGGCGTACCCAAATTGTTCCCATACTTTATATTTCTCCATAACAATTTATCAATTTAATGTACAAGTTACATTCTCTTACCTATCGATATTGAATCATAGAATTAGTAACTTTTATCTTAGATTCCTTGTTTCCACCCCACATTTTATTTCCTTGTTTATGAATAAACGGTACATAATCTTCAGGATTCTCCACCTTTGCACCTAATATAATCTCATCAATATAACTTTGCCTATCATTATAAATGTAGAGCTTTGGCACTTTACCTGATATTACTTTTACATCATCAAGATTATTGCTGGTACGGTTTATTATCAAACGAACTTCATTTTCATGTTTGTATGAGTCATGTTTAAATAAATATGAAATTCGTGTAATAGTAGAGCTTACCAAAGAATCAATCATTAACAAACAATCTCGTCCTTGTTCTGAATTTGTATCTATTTTTTTACATAGTTCGGATAAACACTGATACGCAGCTTTAAATTCATCTAAATATTTTTGTATTTTTTCATTATCACATACACCCTCATCTGATAAATACACAATTCTCCTTAATTTACTTTTTTCAAAAGTTTTATTGTTCAGTACCACGCAACATCCTTTAGCATCATCACCATACTGAACCCACATAGGTAAAAATTCTACAATATTTGAATTTTTTTCTTCTTTGCGATAGCAAAAAAATGATTTTAAAAAAACATAATTTTCTTCGCAAATATTTTTTGAATCACTTTTTTCATCCATAAATAATAAATCTCTTCTTCCTAAAATATTTTGTAAAATTTTACCTTCCTGTGGATCATTCATATGGCACGCATGAAATATCGGTAACCGATAATGACATTTGTTGTCAGCTTCATCTTCTAATAAAAGTCTTAAATGTTCTGCTTTCGTATAATACAAGATGTCATATTTTGATATATCTCGTATTTTTGTTTCATGAAGAATTTCCATCGCATGAAAAAGTAATTTTAATAAATTAGAATATATATCATCATATAATTGAATATTATTTTTTAGATATTCATTTTTATTTGCAAATTCTACAATAGTCTCATATTCTCCTAATTTATCCGGATATTCTTTATAAAAAGCATTAAACCAGTTTAATACTTGTTTTTCTTTTTCAGGATTTATACACATATACTTCATCAAAATCCATAAATGAGTATTAAAATTGGATTTTCTCTTATTACTATCTTCTGCATTTGAAAACGCTTCGTTTAAGTACTGATATGCTTTGTCATAATCTTCTATTTCAGATAGCAAAAATGACTTTTCAAAAAGAACATCATAATATAATTTTTTATCATGTTTTTCTTTCTTTGAATTTGACTGCAAAATGTATTCAACCTGCATTACTAAATTTATAGCTCTATCAATATAATTATTCCAAGCGGGATCATCTTTTTCCTTAAAATTAGCTGCCCATGCACAAATTATTGCATCATTATATAAGTCATAAACATCCTCCGTATCCTCATCCACATATTTATCCATAATTTTTTTGGCTTCCTCATATTTCCCTAAGTAAAATAGTACCAATGCCTTTTCTCTCTCCCACCATCCTCGTACCTCCGTATCCATTCTTCTAAATAAATTTTCGCTTTCCTTAAAAAATAGTAACGCATCCTCATATTTTTCTGCATTATGTAGTTTTTTTAAAAATTTAAAAAAATCATTCCACATATTATATTGAGATTTTATTATATATTTTTCATCTATTCCTTGAACTACTAAATGTTTATTTAAAAGTGCTAAAATACAATCAAATTGTTTTTCTTGAAAAAATATTTGTGTTAAGAATTTTATATCCTCCACCGTATAATATTCAATATATTTCTCAAATATATTCTTCATATTTATTTCAGTATTTTCTTTATTAAATAATTTGGCTTTATGTGAAAAATATACCATATATATAGTTGCTAAGATCCCACATACTCTTTTAACACACCTCCATTTAACTCCTACTTTTCCTGTCTTCCATATTAAATCTAAAAAAGCACATAAACATACAGAGGCCTCCATATTATACGTCCTCAAAAATGTCAAAAAAAGTTCTATCGCATCCTTAATATTTCCTTCATCAAAATTGGTATCCATGCTATAATAGGACGTCATTTCTCTGAGTTTATATAAATTATTCTTAGCAAAGTCCTCATCATTTTTATTTCCCAGGGAAAAATTAAGAACTATTTCCTTATTATTGTATTCATATCCTGAAATATCATAAATGAAATATTCAAGTTTCTCAATAAGGCTCTCTCCACTAATAATCAAACAATGTTTTTCCATATACTCACTAAAACCTTTCTTAATCTAAGTTTCTTTAATAGTGTAACTAAAACTCATAAACAAATTTATATACATCATTAGAAGATTCAATAAAGGATAAATCATTATGTACTAAACACCATCATAACATATACAACAATAGTAATAATTGTATGTCTTTTTTTCTGCGCCATTTATAAAACTATAAACACCACCAATTATTTCCAATGACTATGTCAGTATAAAATTCAGTTTTACACGAATTATCGCACTCCTATCTATCAATAGCTTAATATGTCCCACAAGGAATCATGAAAACTTTATTCAATACCATTTCATATCGTTCCCTAACTTACTTTTACAATTTTTGTTTGATAGGCTTTAATTTATAAACTTGCGATTTATTAAGTTCCATTTTATAACACTCAATTCCTTTTTCTCTTGCAATATCTTTAAGGATTTTTTCGTTTATACTGCTAATTTTACGTCCCAAATAAA
>CAOKPF010000114.1 GCA_948470565.1 uncultured Clostridium sp. | reverse complement strand
AGAATTTCTGCACTTAAAGTGCAGGGCTTCATACCAAGGACTAGCAAAGTGAATAGTGGATATGCTAAAACCTGTTTTGTAAGTGATATGTCTACCGGATATTCAGGTAATATGGGATTTAAGATGCCTCAAAATTGGAATTTAGATCAATTTGCAGAAATAACAACTGATATTTATTTAACAACGTATAATAGATATTGGTCAATTGATAAAGTTTCATATAAGGGTACATTTCCTGTTGTAACTGAATTAAATAATGTAATTAATACAGAACCTGTGTATGATGTGGCAGAAGGAGAATTTGTTTTAGAAAGTGATTATAGAAAACACATAAGTTCGGCAAAATTATATTCAGGCAGAAAATTATTTGTAAGTATTACACTTACAGATGAAAATGGAAAACCTGTTAATGATGGCACAGAAGTTGATATTAAAATATCACGTATAGAAAATACTGATAATGATGAACCTTATGTAACACCTATGCCAATATTTTTGTCTAATGCGGTGCCAGATGGAACAACATACACAATAAAAGATTTTTTAACAATGGATAAAGATTTTTTAATAATTAATGATTATTCTCATTATTATATAACTTATGAGTTAAAAGATGGTTTCAAATCTAAAGTTAGAGTTAAAGTAACAATGAAGAGTGTACCTCTATAAAAAAATTAGTATATTAATAGCAATGTACAGTGATAACTTTCACTGTACATTGTGTTTAATATTGATATAATACGATTCTAAATCCTTTAGCTGAATTAGGATTATAGAAAGGTTCTTTACCATAATAATCTCCATAGTTCATTTTGTAGTTATCGCTTTCAATATTAGCGTATATATATCCAGAATTAATAATACGTGTTATATATGCATCAGAAACATTTCCAACAAAATCATATATATTTTTTATTTTGTTTTGTTCAGATGCACCAGTAGATAATAGCATTTCCCCTTTTTTTTCAATATTTTCTCCATAGTTATAGTTTTTTCCATCGTCAATAGAATAATAACCAGTAAATATAAATTTTGCTGAGCTAATATTTGCATGTGAATTATTTATTTCCTCAATTGTATAATCTGTTAAAAAAAATTTATATACTAATTTAATCGTAGTAGAGTCCATAAAAGCAGTTTTGATATTGTTTTTTTCAGGATACATATGTTCTGCGTTGTATACAGCGTTATATACATTAATATAATTCCATGGAAGTACTCCTCGCTTGCTTACAGGAATTCCTTTAATATTATTTGTTTTTTCTGATATATTATCTTTTAAATCACGCAGCTTTTCTGGCAATCCAGCCTCATATCTTGAAATATAAAATCCAGAGTATTTTAATAATAATTTTTCATCTTCTTTTTGATTATCTGTAAATATTGCATTATCAGTATAAGGTATCCATACGAATTGATTTCCAATTTCATCTTCAATTACTAAACCATCATTCCAACCCTTTATATATCCATTTTCTTCTATTTCCCAGCTTGCATCGGAAGTTTCAACCGCCCTGAAACCATCTGGCACAATTGGATTAGTATATTTATACTTTACTATAATATCATCATTTTGACTTGTATTGTTGATATTAGTGGGGATTTTTTTGATTTTAATATTATCAATTATAATTATAACAATTAGTAAAATTACAAGAATAATTATAGCAATAACATAATCTTTTCCAAAATTAATTTTTTGAACTTTCATATAATTTTCTCCTTTTGAAACTATTTTTCACAAATTATTTTTATAGCATACCAAGTATTATTTATTTCAAAAATATATATAGATTTATTTCCAAATATAGGGTCAAATTTTAATTCAATATTATTTTGGCCATTATTTTCAAAACTTACAAATGCCGAATTTGTTACACCACCTCTTCCTGTATCAGCAATATATAACATTCTATCAGAAAAATAAAGTTTTTCATCATTTATAGCATATCCATATTTACTCAACTGAAAATTTATAGAAACATCATTCCTATTCTCTATAATAATTGGCTTAGTGTTAAGTTCATTCCAAAATGTTTCAAAATTATTCTTTGTATAAGTATCATCATACCACATTGTATACCTTTTATCTTCCAATGAGTATACCTCATTTGGAACATACCAATCACCACTTGGAACATCAGCAATTACAGTTTGATTATCAATTGTAACATATAATTTTGTTTCTACATTTTGTTCAACTTCATTTCCATGCTGTTCATCTTTTTTACCAAAATTACTTATATGAAAAAAATATATCATTATTGTTCCTAAAATTAATATTATAAATAATAATATCATAGCTACAAATTTTTTCATAAACTCCTCCTAATTAAAATTATGTTTTATTTTTTATATACAATTACGTACAAACCAATTTGTATGCATACCAAGTATCATTTATTTTTACCATATGAATAGATCTTTGCCCCCATACACTTTTCTTTAAAGTAATACAGTCCTTTTCTTTTTTTGAAAATTGCAATGAACCATCTAATATTACGCAAAACGAACCACTTGGATAAAAGATTAATAAATCATTATTTAGCGTAAATTCCAAATCATTTCTAGCATGTCCATATCTGCTTAATTGAAAAGTAAATGAAATATCATTTTTGTAATCTATTATAATTGGCTCTCCACTTAATTCATTCCAACATTTTTCAAAATTTCCTTTTATAGTATTTCTATTATGTCCAAGTTGCCCATCTCTTTGTACTGGTATATACCAATCTCCTTGTGGTATATCAGCAACTGTTGATTTATCATCAACAGTAACATATAACCTGGTTTCGGCATTATCTAAAATAATTTCTTCATCTTTTGGAAGTTGTTCCTCTGAAATATTATGACTACTGTTTATATTATTAAATATATTAATAGATATGATAAAAATAATAAACAGTATAATAACAAAAATACTTATTAATATAGTTTTTTTCATTCTATTCTCCTTATATTTTATAAGATATATTATAAAACATTAATACTATATATTCAATAAAATAGGAAAAAATAAGAAAAAAATGAACTATCAATAAGCAAGCATTATCTAGTTATCATATAACTCAAATAAATATATTATTATACTTATATATACTATTTTATTTGACATTTTAACTAGTGTTGTAAATGTCAAGTAAAAAGTTAATAAAAAGTGGAAAATAAAAAAGTCATAAAAAGTGGAAAATGGATTTGGGAAATTATGCACATTTTATGTGCATAGTTTCCAACAATATTATTCCTAAATGAATCTTTTACATTCTTCTTGAATAATCCCATCATAATCATATAAATCAAATAATGCATTCATTTC
>CAOKPF010000113.1 GCA_948470565.1 uncultured Clostridium sp. | reverse complement strand
TTTTTAATGCTTGCAAAGATTTTTTATTAAAAAAAGTGTTTAAGACCCGAGTTATATATTAATTGGTTTTTATATTATTTTGTATGTTTTTTTATTCTAAAAATATTTTTTTATTTAATGAATAATAATACATATGTATTATTGAAAAAGAAATATATTATAAAATTACATAAAACGTTACCATTCACGGGTATAGTAAGGTAAATGAAACACTGTTATATCAGCAAATATCTTATCTTGTAAAAAAATGATTTTTACAAAACAACATTAATTTTATAGTATTTTAATCATAAAAATAAATTTTTATTATATATTTTTAATAAAATTATTACTTAAATTAAGGCAGTGTAAAAGTATTAATGCACATAAAAAATATAATTTTACTACCCATGAATGGTAACCATAAAACTATTTATAATACAACTTTTTACAAAAAAATACTAAAAGTACTTGACTTTTAATATAAAATTTATTATAATATAACTGTTCAAAGAGTGGGCCTTTAGCTCAGTTGGTCAGAGCACTCGGCTCATAACCGAATGGTCCGGGGTTCGAATCCCTGAAGGCCCACCACTTTTTTTATATGGGAAGTTGCCCGAGTGGCTAAAGGGGGCAGACTGTAAATCTGTTAGCGTTCGCTTACTGTGGTTCGAATCCACAACTTCCCACCAAAAAAATTCAAGGTTTTTGCCTTGATTTTTGAGTATGTACCATTAGCTCAGTTGGTAGAGCAGTTGCCTCTTAAGCAATTTGTCCAGGGTTCGAGCCCCTGATGGTGCACCATATTAATATTATAAAATTCTGTGATATGTGATAGTTGTATGCTATATTACAGATTTTTTTTATTAAATTTTACTTTTTTACCTTAAATATATAATGACATTAACTTATAGTAAAAGCAATAGTAGATTATTATAATATAAATATATTTATTTTTGATGATACTAATATTTAGAATTTATTGATACATATATTTGTATAAAAAAATAATTTTTTTATAATGGTAATTCATGAAATTTTTCAAAAAGGTATATTTTTGTAATATAAAGTAAGTGATTTTCAAGATTGCCATACAGAATAGTTTGATAAGTTAACAATAATTTTGTAACATTTGAAATTATCTAAATGTAATTTAGAAAGTAAAAATGTACAAGAAAATATGAATATATTAGAAAGTTTTCAGTAATTATACATAAAAACTATAAGGAAGAAAGGGGAAAAATGTATAAGTAATAATATGTTTAATAAAAGCGAAAAAATTGCTTTGCTAATAGTAACATAGAAAAGTCAGATTCAAGTAGAATAGGTTTATAAGATTATTAATATGAAGAGATGATAGATAATAAAAAATATACATATCATGATACATACTTTGGTGGAGTTAAATTTATGGGGAAAGAAGTTGTATATTGTGGTACTAATAAGCCAATATGAGGAATGAATTACTATGGTATAACTATGATGACACTAGGTGAAGAAGTAATGGATAACGCATTAAGACCAGATTTAATGAAAGTTGGTGAAGATAGAAATGTAATTCCAGTTAGAGGACCAATTAAGTTTGAAAATAATGGATATTACTATACTTTAAAAATAACTGGAACAATAGAAAAATTTGATGGAATTGAACAAATATATAAAGATAATAACCTGATATATAACTTCATGGTTTTGGTGGAAAAATAAAGTGAATTAGTGGAGGTGAATAGATGAGTGATATAGTAAAACAAGATGAAGTATTTGGAAATTACTACAATAGAATAAATACATTAATTTTGAAGACAAAGAAAAATGTTATTAAAAATATAAATTATGAAATGGTAGAATTGTATTTTGAAATTGGTTCTACTATAAATGAACTAATTGAAAATTATAATTTAGAAGCATCTCAAAATGAAATAATTAAATCTTTTTCAGAAAAGTTAAGTAAAGAATTTGGAGAAGGATTTAGTGTACCCAATTTAAAGAAAATGAAAAAGTTTTATTTAACTTATAGAGGCGGTTCCACACTGTGGAACCAGTTGAGTTGGAGCCATAATCGTTTGATAATGAATATAGACAATGAAACTAAAAGAAATTTTTATTTGGAAGAAGCAATAAAATCAAATTGGAGTGTTAGACAGTTAGAAAGACAAATAAATAGTTTTTATTATGAAAGGTTATTATCAACGAGTGAAGATAACAAAGCAGAAGTAAAAAGTGAAATAGGTATTTTAGAGAGAAGAGAAAAAGTGCAAGACTTTATTAAAGATCCTTATGTTTTAGAATTTTTAGATATAAAGGATAGGAGATTTTTAGAAAAGGACTTAGAATCTAATTTACTTGAACATATTTCAGAATTTTTATTAGAACTTGGGCGAGGCTTTTCTTTTGTAGCAAGGCAAAAAAGAATTGATGTGGATGGAGATAACTTTTATATAGATTTGGTATTTTATAACTATGTATTGAAATGTTTTGTTTTAATTGATTTAAAATTAGACAAGCTAACACATCAAGACATTGGACAAATGGATTTTTATGTTAGATACTACGACAATGAGATAAAAGCAGTAGATGATAATCCAACAATAGGGATCATACTATGTTCAGATAAAAAAGATACAATAGTAAAATATTCTGTGCTTAATGATAACAAGAACTTATTTGCATCAAAATATCAATTATATTTACCAACAGAAGAAGAATTAGCAAGAGAAATTGAAAAACAAAAAGAAGAATTTGAGGATAAGAAATAAAAGAATGATTATATAGTGCTTAACTGACTTGAAAACTAATGATAAGGTGGCAATTATTTTACTCTAATTTATTCAAAAAATATTGCTAAACCTAAAATTTTATGTTAATTAAAAACGTAGTAATATACAAAAAACACCAATATAGATATACATATATTTGTACCTATTGCTATAACTGATTTTGAAACAGTAATAAGGTACTTTTGTGCAAGGAATTTTTCGCATACGTACTTCGCTAAGGTGCCATAGGAACGACACAATATTATATAGATATACAGAATAGAGTCCTAACACTTTATAAAAAACAAGTTATTGTGTCGTTATTGTGTTCAATTAATTTGTTTTTTTCAAATAAACCTGTATTACATTAGCAGAATTTTTATTTGACTCATCATCTATATTTAAGTATCTTAGTGTTGTTTTGTAACTAGAAATACCTAATAATAATTGTATATCTTCCAATTTCACATCATTTCCTCTAGTTTATTTTAAGTAGAGTTGTATAACTATGTCTTAAATCGTGAAATATAATATATTGTATTTATTTTTCTTTAATATTTTCAATTAGAGTTAATCACTCCACTTAAAGCATTTATCTCTTTAATATGTCTTGATTCAATACTATCTGCAAAACTTTTTATATTACTATCTATTATTTAATTTTTTCGTGTAAACAAAATCTTAGGCTTGTTACACCTAGGATAATTTTATTTTATATCTTTTTATTACGCAATTTCAATTATTTATGTTACATTTACATGTTATTTCTGTTGCGTTTTTATTGCACTTTTATTTTCCTTTATTTTCAGTGACTGTGAATTGTAAAAAAATTTGTTACTGTTCAGCAGAAAGACACGAAAACAGAGGCTAAAAATATCTACTTTT
>CAOKPF010000112.1 GCA_948470565.1 uncultured Clostridium sp. | reverse complement strand
TTAACAAAAAAACTTAAAAAATGTATATCTTTTTCATTCATGCGTTTAATCTGTACTATATAAAAGGATTGGAGACATAGCTCTCCCTAAAATACAACCAGACAATTATTCATAACTTATAGATATTTCTTATAAGGTTTCTCTGTATATTAGCTTTTGCTCCTTTGTATTTTTTCATCAAATCAGTTTGCTCTGGATAAAGTTTTAGATTTATTTCTATTAATAAGTCTAGCAGATCACTTTCCCTCTTTTTATCTTCATCCCAAACTCTCATCATAATATAGAACAATATTTTTATTTCTATTATTTTTAATATACTATGAGAATCTTCCTCTCTAATATACCTCCTCAAATCTGTTATTATATTTCCTATATCCAGATCACTTTTCAGAAAATTGAGCATAAATTTTTCAAATGGCTTATTTTGCTTGTTCTTCAATAAATCCTCAATCGCTAATTCTAATTTGGGAGTTCCAATATTTTCAAAAATAACCTGTTGAATAGCTATTGGAAAAGCAATTTGAAAAGCATCATATATTTGTGTTTTTATTTTAGTTACCTTATCTTCTGTTATTGGTTGAATATCATTCCCCTCATTAATAGTAATTTCAAATTTCATATCCTTAGCTATTTTGATCAATTTTACCAAAAGTATATTCATTGCACACATATAATTATCTAAATGATATATTTTATCTGCGTTATCTAATAATTCTGCATTTTTCAATATATTCCCATACATTTGAAGCAACGATAAAAAATCTTCTGTTTCACCTTTAAACTCTTCTCTATTATCCAATTTTTTAATACTTTGCGAATGCTCTTGTTCTGCTGGATAATCATGCAATTCATCAATTTGTGCTTGTGATGGTCTGCTTTCATATATTCTTTTCTCTATATCATCTACATTTAATTTAAAATCAGATATAATTTCAATTTTGTTTAGCTCATCAATACATTCTATATCCTCAATAATCGCAGTCGTGATTTCTTCAGCTATTACATCAAGTAACTCTTTACAATCTGAAACCATACCTGAATAAAAACAAATTTCGTGTTGAAAGAAAAATCTATTACCTTTTTTTATCATATTATCAAGAAACTCTTTATTGTTTTTCGCATAAAAGGCTAAATAGTACTCAAAAACACTGGTATGCCTAAAAGAGATATATTCATTTGAATAACTTAAAATATTTTTCTCTATAAATAAAGTATCAAATCTGGTATCTTCTACTTTATAACCCTTTCTCATATGATATTCATATACAAAATCATTAAACTCCTGTTTTGTAAAAAAATATTGATTTTGCTGAAACATAGCATATGCAACTTTGCTCATAAAATCTTGTTTTATTGGGAATGCATATGTTCTCCTATCTCCCTCCTTAAAAGATAATTTATCCAATATAATCTCCAAATAATTTTCCATAACATATGCTTCATTTTGCGGAATAAAACTTCTATTAGAATCCCAAATAACCATAAAAATTGAAATATTAAAAGGGGTTTTCGCCATATTAAGTTGATTACAATAGCTATTTATCTTTTCAACTACTGCTTTTATATTTTTAACACTTTCTTTTCCACTTGCCCACTTAGTCACAAGCTCCCGCACTTGATTTTTTCTAAATGTGCCTATATATACTTTTTTAAATTCGCAACCATAATCAGGAAGCCTTTTTACATCTAAACTTTCAAAAAAATCTTCCTGTATAGCTAAAACAAATCTATTAGAAGAATAATATCTAATAAAGCTATTTATCAAATTTGTATGGTCTGAGCTATCAACATCAATATTATCTATTAAAAAGATACACTGACCATTATGAATTAATTTTTCTACTTTCTCCCTACTGATTTTAGTATCTCGTTCAGCATAATCACTTATAAAATGTGTTATAGATTTTATTAAAACATCACCTTTTTTAGGAAGTGAACGCATATCAATATAAATCGGAATTTCTCTTTTTATCGCATATTCATTAATACAATTCAGCCCAATATTTTGCAGGATAGTAGTTTTTCCGCTCTCTTTTTTCCCTATAATCATGATATTTTTTTGATTATTTAACAACTCTGGAAAATCTATATTATTTTCTTTATTTGTCTTATCATATTCTGACCTGTCAAGTAAAATGGGTTCAACGTATACTTCCTTTATATCCACTGGTGCCACAGAATCTATTTCCTTAATTAAAGAAAGAGTTTCCGACATTTTCAGATAAAAACTTTCTAATCCTCTGACAATACCATATTCCACTTGCATTTCCTCTAAATCTCTATTTAACGGATAATCTATTCTCCCCTCGGGAATAATATTTATTCCACTATCAAAACTTCCTCGATCTTTTGAAAAATAAGATCGAATAAAAATAGTGCACAAATTTAAATCCAAATTTATATTCAATATTGAATAACCATTGTAACCATCTACACGCTTTCCAAAAGCAAAATCTAATGGATACAGCTTACCCGCTACACTATATATTGTATTCATTTCTTTCCGTAATATTACTTTAATATTATTTTCGTGTACATGTCCACATAAGACTAAATTAAACTTATTGAGTTGTCTTTCAATTTGAGAAACTTCGTATCCCGCTAACCAATCTGTTGTATGATGCATCAAACATATTTTTAAGTCTGTATCTTTGATGTGTTTGTATAAACTATTTATTTGCCTTTCACCAACATAAAGCACTCCCCGGTCAGCATCTCCCTTTCCAGACGAACGCCAAGATGAATCTAAACAAGCCAACCCCACTCTAATACCGTTAACATTTTTTATGAAAGCATATCCAATGTTTTCCATATATATATCCGTATGGTTATTTTTTATATAATCATAAAAATAATCCAATCTCTCCAAATGTGAACTTTTTATCCCTTTCATATTGATATTAATATCTTCTAATGAATTGACTAATAATCCTTTTTCAATAATTGGATCAATTTTTGAAATATCAACCTCATGATTCCCTGGCACCATAATAAAATCATTTTTTGTCAACTTTAGTTCTTCTAGCAATGGTTCTACTAAAACAGATTGAGCCAAGTTCCATTGCTTTTCACCACAAAATGACTTATCCCCTCGTTGAATAAGATCCCCTGTAAAACAAATCAAATCTATCTTTATTTTCTCTTGCTCTTGAACCTTTACGACATCTTCCATCAGTTTGCCAACCATATCTTTTATTTCTTCTTTATCTTTCATTTGAATATGTGCATCTGAGATATGTAAAATATTTAATATCCTCATTTTCCCTTATACCTCTTCTAAATTTATTGAATCTGTAAATCAAAACCTACAACATCTAGATAAATATCCTCAAAAAACTTACTACATTCGTCTTTATTATTTTAATTATAGCAAATTATTACAAATTTTTAAACAACCATTTCACCTCAAATTATGTTCTTATTGTAAAAAAAGGGTCAACCAATATTGACAATATTATAAAAACGAAAACTCTTTACACAAACATGGAAACTGCCTGTATTATCACGAAAACTCCCAACAGGTTTCCGTGATAATACAGGCAATTTCCGTGTTTGTATCAAATTCTCCGTTCTTCGACAGCATTTTCCGTCAAACTAATACGCCTTTCAGCCAAAACCGCCAATATC
>CAOKPF010000111.1 GCA_948470565.1 uncultured Clostridium sp. | reverse complement strand
TGTCTGCTACTCTATATACAACTAAATTTGATTTATTGTATTCTGTTGGTACTGGGATACTAATTTTAACTTTTCCATTAGGTTGTATATTTGCTCCATTTGATAATAAGTTAATATCAAATACTTTGAATTTACTTATATTTGTTAGTGCTGTTTTTACTGTGTTATAAACTTTTCCTTCTGTTACAGTTGCTACTTCTAATACTGTATTTGATGGTATTACTGTTGTATCTGCTTCTAATTTAATTTTAGTTGTTGTTTCTTCTGTTTTTACTGGCTCAGTTACTGGTTCAGTTACTTTTTCTTTTCTTACTATAACAACACTTTCCAATCCATAATCTGAATAAACTGTATAACCATTTGGAATTTCTACACCTGTTACTGATTTTGTTCCAGATTCTATTTTAGTTATTTCTTCTCCAAATGCTTTATGAGCTTTTGTTATTACATTTTTTAGATAACTATTTAATTCATTGTCTGTAATTGTATTTGGAATTGTTATAACTGGGACTGTTAATTCTGTTCCCATAATTTTTGTATCACATAAATTTCCATTTAAGTATATTTCTAATTGTGTTCCTCTTTCCATAGTCCATAGATTAAGTCCACCCTCTGTTCCCCCAGCTCCTGGAGTTACTTTTACTGTAATTGCTTTATTATTAATTTGTTTTGTATAATAGTCCTCTATCATTTTTAAGAATTTTTGATTTGTATTATACATTGCATTTTCGTCTTCTGAGTTATATGGTAAATAATCTAAATCAACCTCATAATATTTTGGACTTGTTAATTTTAAATTTTTTACATAAGTTTCATCAACTTCTACTGCATTTACTGTATTAATATTTAATACACATACTGCTAATAACATTATTACTAATGCTATTAAAAGTTTAAGTTTTGTTTTTGTCTTAAACATATTTTTCTCCTACCTCTCTTTCAAAATTATAATATCATGCTTGATAACACCCCATATTTCGACACAATATTACATTTCTAAAAAATTATATCATAATATTTCTTTATTGGAAATAGTTTTACTGAAATTTCTCTCAATTTATTGAGAGGTTTTGCAATAACAATTTGCTAAAATTAAATCAAATCTACTGAGGTGGGGGATATATGGAATTTTCAGATTTAGTCGCATTAAAATTAAAAGAAGTATTAGAAGAAAAAATATTACTTTATATAAATTAGAAGGATTAACAGGTGTATATAGTTCAACAGTTTCACAATTCTTAACTAGAAAAACTAAAACTATAAGAATTGATGTTCTTTTTGTTATATGTAATGCAATAGATGTTAATTTAAGTAATTTTTTCTTAGATGATAGATTTAAAACTGCTGAAGCTACTGAATGGAAAAATAAAAAAGAGGAATAACTGATTTTTAATATAGTATCAATTATTTCTCTTTTTTAATGTTATTAAAATGATATTCCTTCTTTTATTCCTAATTTAAAAGTTTCTATTTTTTCTAATCTTTCTATATCATCATCTAAACTAATATATTCAAGTATAGCTTTTAATTCTTCCTTAGTTAAATCTACTACTTGTCTGTCCTCTACGAATGTTCTAACATTAGGATATTTATTTTTAATTGCTCTCATTTTATCTGTTATTTCTTTATAATCTTTTGTTTTTCTCCATATATTAAACCTATTGTCCTCTATAAACTGCATTATGCTGTCTATATAATTATAAAAGAAATTATCCTTTGAATTTTGTTCATCTTTTAATTTGTTTTTTGCTCTCTTTTCGATAGTATATTCCTTATCGCAGCAAACCCCATATATAAAAGATTTTTCTGATGTATATTGATTTAATTCATCTTTGTAAATATCCCATTTATCAAATAAATCTTGCTGTTCATCTGTCAAAGTTTCTTTTAGTTGTTCTTCTAGTTCTACTATTCTTCCTAAAATTTCATTATATAAATCACTTGTTTTAAATGTCTGCTCTATATATTCATTAAACATATTCAAGAGTAATGGAATGTTCTTATTAGAAATTTCAATTTTACTTCCAAATTCTTTATTAAATTGTTTTGTAAATATAAGTATATTTTCTATTTTCATTTACTGTTCCTTTCTTAAAATTTGATTTAAACAATTTTAACCTTTGCTATATCAAATTATATTGCTAATAATTTCATCTTTTAAATATCGTAATCCTCGTTTGAATGTCCTATATATCTTTATTATATGTTAAATACTTCTTGTACTTTTCTTTTTAATGCTCTTGATATTTTAACCATTGTTTTGTAACTTGGATTTCCTCTATTTCCTTTTTCTAAATGACAGATATATCCTTCTGATAAACCACTCATTTTTGCAAGTGCATATTGCTTTATGCCTTCTTCTTCTCGTATTTCTTTAATTCTATTTTCCATAAACCACCACATCTTAATTTCCTTCAAATTCCTTTTTCAATAATTCTCTTAATGCTAATATTTTTCTTTCATCTATTAGATAAAAGTTATTTTCTCCATTTGTTACAATTCTTGTATCAATTATTTTATCAAATATTTCTACTATCTTATTCAACTGTTATTGCTCCTTTATTCAAAATTAAAGATATTGTGCATATTTTGTACTAATACTTTCTATCCATTCTTTATCAACTCTGTTTAAATATGTACTCCATGCTTTCTTGTTACTATTCCACCACCATTTACGGCTTTTTAATGCAACAATTAACTGTCTTTGAATTCTCATAGGAAATCTTATATAAGCTCTATCTCCTTCAATGTATGCTGTAAAGTTTTCATCTTCGTATATAATTTCCTTTGTGATCTCCTTGACTTCTCCATTTAATGACTGTGCATAAATTTTAAATATAATGCTGTTCTTTCTCCACTTAAATTTTGGATAAAATTTCTCATATAATTCAATAAATTTCTTGTTATCTAAGTATGCTAATTTAATTAAATGTTCTCTTGGGTCAAAATCTCTTTCTTCGCAAAAATCTATCATATTCATAGTTAGTTCAATATCTCTCTTTGTTGTATCTATTTTAGAACTCTTTATTTGTTCTCTTAAATCATCAAACCAATTACAAAAATCATGTGTTGTTTTAAATACTTGGTCGCTCTTGTCTAATCTTTTTGAATTGTACCTTGCTGGACCTGCCACCATCACACTAACGTGTTGTGCCTCATATTCTAATATCTTTGAATATTTGTCATATAACTTGTCTAATAGCTTTTGTTTCTTAGTGTCAGGTATATCCCAACTTAACATCTCATCTACATACGATTTATAACTTTGTGCTGATAAATCTCCTCTTGTGCCAAACATACTATTACTATTTGCTCTATGTATTAAGTTTTCATCTAATTGTTTTATTTTTAATTCCATTTTCTATCCCTTCCAATTTATTCTTCTAAATCTTCTATTACCATGTCAATATTTCTATACCAATAATCTATATCTCTGTATAGTGTATCAATGCTGTTATAAGGACAACTATCAGGATAATTTTCTTTTAATTCTTTTCTTATTTTTATTGGTATCTTGTTATAAGTCTTTTTGATTTTTTCAATTTGTTGTTGCATTTCAATAAATAATTTTTCTACATCATCTTGCATATTTTTCACTCCTTTTCTTCTTAAAATCTTTTTTCAATATTCTTCAAAAACATCTTCCATTTTTACCTCACTAATCATCTTTTCTAATATT
>CAOKPF010000110.1 GCA_948470565.1 uncultured Clostridium sp. | reverse complement strand
AAAATGTCTCATTCTCGTCATTAAAAGTCAGTCTGTCTGTGAACTCTGCATCTGTGAGATGATCCCAGGATGAGAAATTGAATGAATTAGAATAATATTGTAGCATGTTTATAAGAGGCGAAAATAAAGAATTCCAAAACCGCTCTATTTCTACCGGGTCGCTTGTACTATGGATCAATCCTGCTTATAGGATTCCCACCATAATATACGTATGGACTAAGGTTGTAATAATTCTCAGCATGTGGATCCACTGACGTGAAACTCATAATCGCCGGATACATGCCACGTGCCACATAATCGTATGTATCATATCCATGCATTTCAATGAACTCTTTACCGTTATATTTACGGTTTTGAACGTCTCTTCCTGTTCCTTCTGCCCAAGGCTGACCGCTTGGGCAGTACTGACTTCATATCTCTCTTTATTTGATCTTTGTGAACTTATATAAATTAAGCTCATCTGGATCTCCAATATATCGAAACAGATACCAAGGAGAAGCATATCCAAATAATCTTTCTCCTGAAATGTAGAAAATTATTAAAAACGTTCCCTGCTTTTCAATTCTTATATTATATTTATCATATTCTAAATCATCCTTTTCTCTTAAAATCCATTTTCCTTCATAATTGAGTGGCTTTTTTTCTGAAAATATATTAATATAGTTATCGCGTATGTTTTTACACACACAAGTACTATCACTTCTTAATATGATTTCTCCTCCATCTTCAGAAACCCATGTTCCAATAAAATCCTGAAATGTGGGTTTAGGGTTATTACATCCATTAAGTAGGAAAAATAAACTAATGAAAAACAGATTAAATAAACTTTTTATCTTCATTTCTTACTTTGATTTTGTGAACTTATATAAATTAAGCTCATCTGGATCTCCGATATATTGAAATAAGAACCAAGGAGGGGTATTGTCCAATAGTCCTCCTCCTGATATATATAGGGTCATATATGGAGTCTCTTTTTGTCTGATATCTATGTAATATCCGTTATATCCTAAATCGTCTTTTTTCAAATACCATTTTCCTGTATTATTAAGAGAATCTTTATCTATGGATATCTCTATATATTCAATAGGAATATTTTTATATATACATGTACTGTCTTTTTGTAATGTAATTTCGGCTCCATCTTCAGAAACCCATGTTCCAATAAAATCTTGAAATGTGGGCTTAGGGTTACTGCATCCATTGAGTAGGAAGAATAAACTTATAGAAATAATATTAAATAGTTTTTTTTGTTTCATATTATTTTGATTTAAATATTTCAGTTCAAATAAAAGCTTGGTTTGTTTTGGGCATAGCCCCATCATTCATTTATATTTATTACATACGTGTCATAATCGGAATTACAGTCGAAATTATGTTTTAAAGTAAGAGTTAAACTATCACCATTAAAACAATAACTGACTAAAATTTTGTACTTTTCAAAAGTACCAAGAATAATTTCTTTTTTAGTTGTATTATTTTGCTTCCGAACTTGGATGCAATCATTATTTGTGACTCCTCCTCCTATATAATAGAAATTAATGGTCTCAATATAATCATACTCTGTTTTTCCGGAATGGTTATTTTCTGTATATCCTCGATATTCTTGTGATAGGAGGATAGGTTTGGCTTCCAATAAATGGAAGGAGTTTAAAAAATACACGAAAGCAATTATAACACCAAGGGTAGCCGAAATTATGGCTATCAAAATAGCATATTTACGATAAGAATATCTCATTCTATTTCTTTTATTTTAGTTTTGTAAACTTATATAGATTAAGCTCATCCGGATCTCCGATATATTGGAATAAATACCATGGAGAAGCATATCCAAATAATCTTTCTCCTGAAATGTAGAAGATTATTAAAAATGTTCCCTGTTTTTCGATTCTTATATTATATTTATCATATTCTAAATCATCCTTTTCTCTCAAAATCCACTTCCCTTCATAGTTGAGTGGTTTGTCATCTGAAATAATGTCAATATAAGTATCATGTATATTTTTTAACACGCAGGTACTATCGCTTCTTAATATGATCTCTCCTCCGTCTTCAGAAACCCATGTTCCAATAAAATCTTGAAATGTAGGTTTAGGGCTATTGCATCCGTTAAAAAGGAAGCATAAACATACAAATGCCAGATTGAATAAACTTTTTTCTTCATTTCTTATTTTGATTTTGTAAACTTATATAAATTAAGCTCATCTGGATCACCGATATAATCAAATAAATACCATGGAGGTCTGTTGTCTAATAGTCCTTCCCCAGAAATGAATAACGAGAAATAAATTACTCCTTTTAGATAAATAGCTATATTATATTGATCATATCCATTACTGTCTTTAGTTCGGATTCGCCACTGCCCTTCACCAGATAATGATACTTTTCCTTCTGAAAATGGATTGATCTGTTTCGCATATATTCCTTTGACGATACATGTACTATCTTCTTTAAATATGATCTCTCCTCCATCTTCTGAAACCCATGTTCCAATAAAATCTTGAGATGTAGGTTTCGAGTTATTGCATCCGTTAAAAAGGAAAAATAAACTTATAAAAAACAGATTCTGCAAACTTTTTTTCTTCATACTATATTTGACTTGATGCTTCAGTATAACTTTCTATTATGATTGTTAAAGTCTAAATTATCTTTTTCATAAGTATTTTAAAGATAATCTCAAACCAATTTTCCTTCTTTCACACTCCTTTCTAAATCTCTGAGAGTTATTTTTTTCTTGACTTTTTTCTTTTGTTTTAGAATTAAGTTTAATACTTTTAGAAGTATACGATCTCCTTCAGGATAGAAATACTCTTCGAATTTAAATTCGGTAATGCTTACATTGAATTTCTTGCTAAATAAGTAGATAAATTCGTAAGCATCATCTCCGTTGAGTTTCAAATCTTTTACGAGATCTGTTTCAGGAGTATATTCGTCATCCCACCGTTCTTCTTTGACAAACTGAATAATTTGTCTCCAAATATCATCTTTGTTCATTATTTTTTTTATTAAATTGTTTGTAATCATTATTTTCAAATCAAGTATTTGCTCTAAACTCCTTTTCTAAATTAAATGATGCGGTAGTAATAGCTATTCTCAATCTAAATAAGGAACAAATTTATTACAATTCTATTGAAGCTAATTATATTTATCACAGTCGAGATTACAATCGAAATTCTGCTTTAAAATAAGTGTTAAACCATCATTCATCTTCATAATTGTAGATTAATACTGTTCTGATTTTTTTTCTCCATACCCAGATCATTAATCCTAAATAATCAAAAGTATACACTTTCTGATTTTGTCCTCTATCTCTGTTTATTGGAACGTATATGATGTCTTCATCGCTAGGTTGCTGATAATCTATTAATATCAAGAATTCCTCATAAAACATATTTATCAAATTTTTGCCTTTCCAATAACATTCTTTATCACATTTAATTGTTTCAATTTTACCATTTTTAACCCATATATAAAAATTGACATTATCGAAAAAATAAGAATCATGATCTATTTTAGAATGATCATAAAATTCCACATGATGGGGCAAATGCAAATAATTAGTAATATCATCTCCAAGAATAAAATTCTCATATGATTTGTTGGGTATTAAGCCTGTTTTTTCCATATTATTCTTTATGTTTTGTTTATTTATTCCAATGGGTTTCACCTTTATCTTTTCTTTGGGCATCTTCTCTAATATTATCTATCTTTTTTTGAATTTCTTTTCTTTCTTTAGCAGGAGCCGTTTTCATCTTCTCTTGTAACTCCTTAATACGTTTTTC
>CAOKPF010000109.1 GCA_948470565.1 uncultured Clostridium sp. | reverse complement strand
ACATAGAAATTTTTTTAGTATTCTATTTTTCACACTATATTTTTAGCTATTTTTCATTACATTTCTGTAATATTTTCATTTCTTTTTATTACATATATTTTTTACTACCCGTTAATGGTAACAATATTTTGAAAAATAATTATGTATTTTTGACTTTTTTTAGAAAAAGTGTTGACAAAGTATTATATTTTTTGTATAATAATGTTGCTTAAGAAAAGTAGTTGTAGGAGAAGTGTCATTGTTGACGGAACCGTACAATTAATTCGGCCCGTTGGTCAATCGGTTAAGACATCGCCCTTTCACGGCGGAGTGAGGAGTTCGACTCTCCTACGGGTCACCATTAATGCTGGAATAGCTCAGCTGGTAGAGCAACGGTCTTGTAAACCGTAGGTCCTCAGTTCAAATCTGAGTTTCAGCTCCAAAGTCGAATTATGACGAAGTTTCAAACATAAATTGAAATTTTGTCATTTTTTATATTCTTATGTTGTCGATAATTAAAATAAAATCAATATTATAAATAAATATTGTATAATACTTATAGTTTTTGGATTGTAGGTGAAGTGAAATGAGAAAAATTACAAAAATGACAAATGATGAAGCAATGAAATTTCTTATGAAATCAAATAGTTATTCAAATATAGATTTACCAATATATTTTAACTTTCAACCTATACTAGACAATATATTTTCAAAAGTAAATGGAAAACAAGTTAGTGATTTTTATAAAAATAAAAAAACTAATCCTCCTAATAAATTTGAAGATATAAATTATAAATTTCTTAATAATAAAGATGGAAAATATGCATGGAGACCATTTGAACTTATTCATCCTGTTTTATATATAGATTTAGTCCAAGAAATTTGTAAGAGTGAAAACTGGAAAATTATATTAAAAAGATTCAAGGATTTTCAAAAGAATAAAAAAATTTTATGTTGTAGCATTCCTGGGGAGTCAAAAAGCAAAAAGTATGACAAGAAGGCAACAATACTGAATTGGTGGAATGAATACGAGCAAAAAAGTATATCATTATCTTTAGATTATAGTTATATGGGAGTAACAGATATATCTAATTGTTATTCTTCTATTTATACTCACTCTATTTCCTGGGCTATTCATAGTAAGGAAGAAGCTAAAAAGAAAGAAAATAGAAAAAATTTAAAACTAATAGGAAATTATATTGATGCTATGATACAAGAAATGTCATTTGGACAGACTAATGGTATTCCACAAGGTAGTGTTATAATGGACTTTATAGCAGAGATTGTTTTAGGATATGCAGATGAGTTATTATCTATTGAATTAGCAAATGAAAAAATAAATGATTATTGCATTTTAAGATATAGAGATGATTATAGAATTTTTACCAATAATACATATAATATAGACATTATATTGAAAAAGTTATCTGAAGTTTTATCAGCATTAAATTTAAAATTAAACAGCCAGAAAACATATGTAACAGATGATATCATTACTGATTCTATAAAGAAAGATAAAATGAAACGAATAAAAAGTACGATGGAAAATGATTTAAATCTACAGAAACAACTTTTAATTATTAGAAATTATGGAAATGAATATCCAAATTGTGGTAGCTTAACAGTATTACTTACTAAATTTTTTCATACAAAAATAAATACATTAACTAGAAGACCTCATAATATTGAACAGATTATTAGTATTATAATAGATATAATGATTAGGAATCCACGTACCTATAGTATATGTATTGCTATTTTAAGCAAGATATTTGAATATACATCTAAAAGTAAAAAATATGGAACTATAGAAAAAGTATTGAAAAAATTTAAGACCATTCCTAATACAGATTACTTAAATATATGGCTACAAAGGTTAACAATATTGGATAGGAGAGATATAGAATATCAAACGCCTTTATGTAAAAAGATTTATACAAATAACAATATATGGAACTCTGATTGGCTAAATTTTAGTATTGATGAGACTTTAATTGTTGATAATGAAAAATTGAATTCTCTAACTCATATTATAACAGGAGAAGAAGTAGATAAATTTTTTACAGATTATTAAAAAGTAAAAGGTATAAATTAAGTTTAAAACTAAAATTTATACCTTTTCATCTATATTATGTTAGGTTGCAAACTATGTTCTACGTTCCTGAAGCCATTTCTTTAAAGCACTTTTTTCTACTTTATTTTCTTCAATCATTATTGCTGGAAATCTTGTCTATTAAAGAGTTTAGGGACATTCCATAAATAAATGTTACAATTTTTATGTAGACTTAAAATTAACCACTAAATAAATTTTAAATTCATTTATTTAGTGGCTAATTTTGAATATGTAAAAAAGTTTATATTAAATGGCATGACAAAACAGCACATTATAATATTATTTTTCAATATTATGTAATGTACTTCTGTTTATGATAAAATAAAAGTACAGGAATTAATCTCAATTAAAATAAAGATTTACAAGCAAAAAAAGAGTGTTTTAATAGCACTCTTTTAATCGTTTCTATTTAAATAAATTTGAATGACTACCAATAGCGATTAATAGTATTATTAATTCTTTATCGTTTTTTTTATATTCTAGTAATATGTCAGGTTGTACATGGCATTCCCATATACCGTTTACTTTTTGGAGTTAATAAGTGATTATTATATTTAGGTGGCAAGACTTCATTATTTGAAAGCATATTGATAACATTATCTAATTCATTATAATTAAAATTAGGTTGTTTTCTTACTACTTTTAATTGTTTCTTAAACTTTGTTGTCAGTTTTACTTCAAACTTTTTATTCATTATCTAAATCCTCTATTATTTCAGCCAAATTTCTATAACTTTTATAATTTTCTGGGTGCTTTTCTATTTCTTCCGCTTCTGCGATTGCTTCTAACATTTCATCACTAAACTTTGGAATTCTAACTTTAAAGGGCAAACCACAATTAAGGATAATTTGTTTTAAATAAATATTGACCGCTTCTGTTGTAGTCATTCCCAAATTGTTCAATATTTCTTCCGCTTTTTCCTTTACATCAGGTTGTACTCTTATGTGTATCATACTTGTTTTATTCATTTATAAACACCTCCATATATTTATTATATATACATTGTATCACGTTTGATATATATATGTCAATATTATTTCCAAAAATATATAAAAATATTCATATTTTTTATTCCGTTTCTTTAATATCATTACATATAATAGGAGATGGCTCAAAAAGTATGGCATTTTACTAGGATACCGATGCAATGAACTATTTATAAAAAAAATTCCCATAATGCGTTTTTAAATGGGTATATATAAATAAGTCAAAACTTGTATATTAAGCCTATTTATCTAGTATTTTATTTAGGTATATAAGATTAATATTTAATTAGAAATATAGCATTTTTTCAAATATATTGCCTCTTTATATATTTAAACGAACAGAGAGAATACGCAAAGGAGAGTTAAAAAGTAGAGGAAAAAATAATTTAAAAATACTACAAAAAAGACCCTAAAAAGATAAAAAATAGGTAGTTACATATAAGACAAAGTAAAAATTAAAGAATAAAAAATGAAAAAAATAACAATAATAATATGTTGATTTGCACCTAAAAATATACAGCCAATTGCAAATTAAGATATACAGATATTGTATAAAAAAATTCGAATAATAATATAAGCTATTTATTTCACGGTTATATTGACATGAGCCTCATTCCATATGTTTCAAAGCAAATAAGGCAAACTATATATTTATAAGCTATTTCATGCAGTATATGTTTGCTTTCCTTTTAGGATAACATATGGAGCCTTTCTCATATCAATATACTTTCGCGACATAAATATTGTTTTGGATTTCTTTATTCAGAATTTTTGTATATCTTATTTCGATAAATGTTGTACTTTTTATCTTGCTAATCTACAGATAAGATATTTGCAGATATAACAGTGTATCATTTACCTTACTATACCTGTGAATAGACAATCACGCAAAAAATTGCACCACAATAAACGAAAAAATTGCCTA
>CAOKPF010000108.1 GCA_948470565.1 uncultured Clostridium sp. | reverse complement strand
AAATTTGTATCCATATTATATGTTGCATATTCTACAACCAGTTCATTATTATTCCTTGTAAGGATTATGCCAATAGGAGGATTATCATCTATTTCGTTTTCTTCTGTAGCAAAATATCCCATATACATATTCATTTGTCCGTATATCTTCATGTTTTACCTTGTTAATCTTTAAATCAATAATAACAAAACATTTCAATATTCTATGGTAGAATACTAAATCAGCATGATAAAAATCATTACCTATATGTATAGGATACTGACGCCCTACAAATGTAAATCCCTTTCCTAACTCAAGTAAAAAATCTTCTAATTTTTCAATAATTTTTTCTTCTAATTGACTTTCAGAATAATTTGTTTTGTCTTCTATGTTTAAAAAATCTAGTGTATATATACTCTTTATAATATCTTTTGGTTCATTTATTTCTTGTCCCATTTTAGCCAAATCTAAAATTTCTTTTTTATCTTTAGCAACTGCTAATTTTAAAAAAAGTCCACTTTCTATCTGGCGTCTTAAAGTTCTTTTACTCCATTTTTGTTTGCTTGCTTCTGCTATATAAAAATCTCTTTCCAATTCATCACTTATTGTTAGTATTTCGCATAAATTAGTCCAACTCAATTTTCCAGCCAGTGGTTGGAAAATTGGATATAGTTCATACATTTTTCTCATATTATATAAATTTGAACGACTATAGCCTTTTCCTAAACGTAATTTTAAATCTTTTGAAAGCCTTACCAAAAGTTGTTTCCCATATTCTGCTTTTATGTTTCCCTTTTGTTCAAATTCAACAATATATTTTCCTATATTCCAATATGTTTCAACCATTGTATCATTTATTGTATTCGCAATTTTGTTTTTTGAACTTGAAACTATAGTTTATATAGATTTAATAAGTTCTTCATAATCTTTATTATTTTTTATTTCAATAGGTTCATTCATATTTAAAAATCTCCTCTTTCTATCTTTATTATATTCCTAATATTTAGATGCATTTCTATTATAACATAAAATTTTATAATTTCTTATATTTTTGAAGATATTTGTTATATAATCTAAAAAATTTTTGTATTTTTTTATTTTAAATATAAAATTTTTTAGTAAAACCTATTACGGCTTATTAGGTGGGTAACAAAAAGGTAACAATGCAATAGTTTAAATACTTGAAAGTACTAGCATTACTGCATTGTTATTTTAAATAGTTACTCCTGCTAGAATAACTATTATAATTTTACAAATTTTAAATAATATAATATAACAATTGATTTATATTATAACCACCTATTACAGTTAGAATTACTTTAACATTTTTATCCTTAATTGCTTCATGTAAATCTTCTATCCTATCTAATATACTAGCACAGCCAAAATCATCATTAATTAATTTCATAACATTTTTTCAAAATGTAACTCTAAATCCAATTTGTTGTAGTCTTTCCTGTGCTATTTTAATTACTTCTTCACTTATAAATTCCATACTTCTTAACGGTGCAATTACTCTTATTTCATCTCCGGCTTTTAATTTATTCGGTACAATTTTATTCATAGCATTTCTACTTTCACATATATTTTATTTTTAACTTATTCTATTTATAAGTATTTTTTATATATAATATTACATTACCTTTCTAAAAGAAAAACATTATCTGGATTAATTGAAAACTTTGGAGTATATATAATCCAATCTGTTATATCATCTACTGTATACCATTCTTCATAACCTTTATGGATATTATCAAAATAATATGGCTCTTGAGTAAGTCTAGCTTTAAACTTATCACCTTTAAATTCTAAAAGTTCAAACCAAATATGTTCAAATTTTCCCTTTTCTTCTAAAGGTAAACCAATTTTTATTATAATAGCATTATTTTTATCACTATAAGCTTTCTTTACATAGCCAAATCTTTCAATAGCAAGTTTTTTCATTCTACTTGTTTCTTCATCACTAAAAAAAAGTAATGGATTTTCTCCTAATAATTTATCATAAATTGATACTTTACTCAATTTCTTATTCTTTTCATCTTTTTCATTTTTATACACAAAAACTATACTTGTCTTGCTATTATGCCCTTCTTTTCTATCCTTTATTCCACCAAGAGCTAATTTTTTATATTCTAAAATCCCCTTTGTCCAAGACACACATGTAACTACAATAGGATAGCCGTTTTCTAAATTACCTATATATACACCATTTAAGTTAGGCTCAATTTTTTCTTTTTTATCAAGCAGATACATTGCATAAGTATTAAGCAAATTATAATGGTTTTGTTCATTATTTTCATCTGAATCTAAAATTTCTAATTCTGTAATTCCACACCTACAAAGTCCATGTGTATGTAACCATACTTTTTTATCATTATCAATAACTGCCTGAACAGAAAATAAATTTTTTGAACTTGGCAAAACCTCAGAATTTGCTGTCATCATTACCCACTTACTAGATAACATTTTTTCTGCACTTTCGTCCATAACTCCTATTAAATCTGGTACCATAGCAACTGCAAGTTTTAATTCTAAATGATAACTTTTCTTTACATTTTCAGAAAATTTCATAAATATTGTCAAAGCTTTTTTTGCCTTTAAAATCCTTGCCCTTTCACTATCAGAAAAAACAATATCCCTTAAATAATTTTTTGGTACTGAAATCCCTCCAATAAAAAATCCTACCTCATATTCCTCATTTTCATATTCTATTTTTAATTCTCCACAACCTTTTTCTTCATCTAAATTATGTGCTTTTATTTCTACATCTTTAATAGATGATACCCTAGTAATAATATCTTTTACTAAATTTTCCTCTTCATTAGATGGTATAACCATCATATATGATTTTTCTTCCCAATAATATAGTGGTGATTCAGTTAATTTTTTCTTAAACATCTTCTTTCTTCCTTTCAAATATGATTTATAACTTACTAAACAACAATAACATTATATCGGATCATAATATACTTCTACAATTTGTCCTATTTCATATTTTGGTGCAAAGTTCCATAATTAGTTTATCTAAGCATTTTATTTCCCCAACTTTATATTTACATAAAGCATACCAATAATATCGTTTCTTTACATTGTATATTATTTTCCCATAAACTTTATAAATGCAATTTTTATTTCTATTAAATAGAAACACTACAATTACCAAAAAAATTCTGATAGTAATCCTACCATAAAAAAATTATACCAATAACTGTTAATACATCGTTTTTTATAATTCACTTCTATAACTTATAATTTATATAATTATAAATTATTAAATTTGGAAATTATAATTTGCTTTATTTCTTTTACTTTTAGAATTACAGGTTTATTACTTAAAATATTATTATATTTTTTTATCTGTTCTTTGCGTTCTATAACATTTTCATCTAACTTCTTAAAGTAGTAATTAGGCTCTGGTATTTCTAAAGGAAAATGAATAGGAAACACTATTCCGCCTTTATTATAATATTGAAATCCAACTAACGATATACTATGTTTTTGGGCATTATATGCACCTCTAAATGCTTGTTCATAATTATATTCATTATCATCATATGTTGTATCTACAGATTTTAATCTATCCAAACAACTACCTATCCAAAACAAAGTTGTCCCTAACCTGTAATATATGTCTGTATAATTTGAGTTATTATTTTTTATTGAGTTATTTATAACTTGATCTAATTCATTTACAGATTTTTCCAAACTATACATAATCTCATCTTTATCTTTTATCATATAATTCCCCCATTTTTTACTATAGTTTTAAATCATAATTAAACAAACTTCTATTTTACTTTTTGAGTTTCTTTTAAAATTTCATACCTAAAATTCAAAATATATTTATAAAATTCCTTTCGACTATGTGACATACAATTTATACCATCAATAAATTCATTTATTTCATCTATTTTTATACTTCCAAAAACTCTTTCTAACGCTTGATTACATTCATTATTTTTTCTATTTCTTATATAAGTCATGTAGTTTAGGGACGTTCCATAAATAAATGTTACAATTTTTATGTAAAGTTTCTAACTTA
>CAOKPF010000107.1 GCA_948470565.1 uncultured Clostridium sp. | reverse complement strand
TCACTTTTTAAAATTTTCGACAATACTTTACTGTCGTTTATTTTTGTTGTATAATAAATTTGAAAAATTTTTATATGAGGAGAGTGTATATATGAGTAAATTATATGATATTTATAAGAAATTAAAGAATGAAAATAGCGAAACCCTCTATTTATTCAAAAGTGGTGTATTTTACATATGTTTAGATGATGATGCTAAAGTTCTGTCTAAAATATATAATTTAAAACTAACAAATTTAAACGTTGATATAGTAAAATGTGGTTTTCCGTGTTCTAGCTTTGATAAGTATTATAAACTATTTGTTAATGATGATATCAATTTTAAAATTGTAGAAAATAATGCAATTTTTGATAGTTCTGATTATTTGCTAAATAAATCAATATTATCTTTATTAGATAAAATAAGTAAAGTAAACATAGATAATTTATCAGTTTCAGAAGCATATCAATTCATAGAAGAATTACAGGAACTTACTTTGAAATTAAAATAGGAGCTACATATGAATAAGTGTTATATAATAGGGAAAGTTGTTAATGATCCTATTTTTGAATTTTTCTTTATGGGAAATAATATTTCTATCTGTTATTTTTTGATTGAATTAAAAAATAATTGTAAAATAAAAGTATTTGCATTAAATGAACTTGCAGACTATATATATCAAAACATTCATTCTAATCAAATAATTTTAATAGATGGCTGTTTAGATTGTAAAGGGAATAAAGATATCTCTATTCAAATAAAAAACATTGAAGTTATAATTTAGGTATTTAAAAGATGAAACTACTTCATCTTTTCTTCGTTATAAAAGCATAAAACAAGTATATTCGTATATCATACTACTAATACCTGTTTTATTGTATCATATTTACCTAAATTAGGAAGGAGTAAACCTCTTTAATATCTAATATATCTCTGTATATATTCCTTAAAATATATAATCTGGAATAATATTAGAGTGCTGGGCGAAACCCGTTGTTCGTGTTAGTGTTAGTCGCAGTGTTGTTATCACGGTAGCACGCAGGGTTGTCAGAATAGCTGTTGTTGAAGCTACCCCCACGAAGCAACTGAGCCTTTGATTTACCCCTAATTTATATAGAATAAATTCTTTTTTAGTCTATATATATTTGCATATTTTATATATCCGAAATGACCACATAAGTATTTTTTTGCTTCTCTACTCGTCATTGTTCCATTTTTTATATTTTCTTTTAAATCCTTAATTTTCTTTTTTAATTTTTTCTTTCCTTTTTCTCTAAGTTTCATTCTATATTCATTTATTTTATAACCACAAAAATTAACCCCTTGTTTACTTTTAAATATTTGTGTTTTACTATTTAATTCTAATTTTAATTCATCTTGTAAAAATTTTGTAATTTCAAGCAATGTTTTCTTTGCTTCTTCCTTGTTTTTGACTAAAATAATTGTATCATCCATATATCTAAAATAATACTTTAATTTTAATTTATGTTTTGCATATTGGTCTACTTCGTTTAAATACACATTTGCAAAGATTTGTGATGTATAATTTCCTATTGGAATTCCTGTGTTTCCTTCAGTAGAATATATTATTTCATTTATTAACCACAGTAGTTTCTTATCTTTTATTTTTTTATTTACTATGTTCATCAATATTTCTTTATTTATATTTTGGAAATATTTTCTTACATCCATCTTTATAATATAGTAATCTTCCCATATTCGTTTACAATGTAACATAGCTTTTTTTACATCTAATGTTGCTTGGTGCATACCTTTATTTGGCAAGCATGCATATGAAGTTTCTATAAATTGTGGTATAAATGTAGGAGCAAGAAAATTATCTACCAACCATCTATGAACTACTCTATCAATATATCTCGATTTTTGTATTTTTCTCAATTTTGGTTCGTGAACATAGAATATAGTATATCCTCCATGTTTATATGTTTGATTTTTCAAGTTTTCATATAAATATTTGACATATGCTTCTTTTTTCAAATTAAACAGTATTATGTCTTTCCTACAATTTTTATTTTCACAACTTTTTTTATGTGCTTCCATCAACTTTTCATATGAAAGTTTTTTATCAAACTCATTTCTTAATGTTTTGGGCATAAGCCTTTAATAAACCTCCAACTATTCTTCCTAATTCATCTAAAAGTGACATACTATATGAAAACTTTTTTTCATCAATCCATCTATTATCTTTCATTATTCTTAAAAAAACTCTTTGTACATTTATTCGTGCATCTATTTTATTGATATAGTCTAATTTTTCTTCCATACCTATTTTTCCAAGCATCATAACATCTTCAAGCATAATATACATCATATTTTTATATTCATTACCTATGTTAAATTTTTCTGTTCTAGGTAATTTCATTATTATATTCAACATATATCTTATATAATTTTCTGTTTTTGGTATTAATGTTAGTTCTCTCTTTGTTTCCATTTTTACCTCTTAATTAGTATATTTCTTTAGCACTTATCTAATTTCTCATTAATTTCATAGTTCCATCTCGTTATGATTTATCGCTACCAGTGTTCAGTGCTACTTTATATAAAGTGCTGGGCGAAACCCGATGTTCGTGTTAGTGTCAGTCGCAGTGTTGTTACCACGGTAGCACGCAGGGCGGTCAGAAAAGCTGTGGTGGAAGCTACCCCCACGAAGCATGTATGATTCGACTGTATTGTTTGGGTAAGATGCCTCCTGTGTCCATTCCCATAAATTTCCTGCTACATCATATAAGTTTTTCTTTTTTATATCTTCTGATATGGCTGTTGTTTTTATTCCGTAATGGTATGTCCCATCAATTTTTGTAAAGGCTGACGTCATCGTTCCATTTCCTGAATCTACTCCTGCATATCTTCCTTTATTTGTTGGATATGTTACATTTCCATTCGTATAATTTCCCCATGTACTTGCTGTTACAACTGTATCATCACTACCTGCAATAAATTTCATCATAGCATCCCACATTGTTCCAGTAGCAAGTCCACTTCTAACATAATCTGTTTGATACATACTATTGCTTAATTTTAATGCTGTTTCATAATCTGCATGATAATATGGTACTTCTCCTGCTTTTGAAGTTATTTTTCCTGTTGCTGTATGGTTTAATCCATCTCTTATTGAAAAATTATCATTTAGCCAACTAGATGCTGTATTTTGACTTGCAAAATTTATATCTGTTGATAAACTTATATTACTTGTTCCTGCTTCATATCTTCCTATATAAAATCCACCATATTTTTCTATTTGTGGTAATTCTGCTGTATTTGTTTGTCTTTCCCAAGTTGCATTTGCTTTTCCCCAGTCTTTTTTTACATATCCACCAGCAGATACTGGTATCCATACAAATTGATTTCCTTTTAATTCTGAGTTTTCTACATTTACTGTACCATCATCATTATATGCTACTCCTGAAGGTATTCCTTCTTTTATTTCTCCTGTTGGTGTGTAATTAACATATTTATTTTTATCTATTGGATTGTCTGATATTACTACACCAGTATTTATTGTTCCTCCTACGTAGTAAAAACCATTAGGTACTGGCACTGTTTCTCCATTTCCTGTTGCTATCGCTGTTACACTTGCTACTTTTACTGCTTTTTTTACTACACTTCCATCCTCTGTTGATACATAAGCTGATGTTGTAGAATACCATTCTGATGGAATTTTAACTTCTGTTCCTGCTTCTGTATCCTTTGTGTTATCTGGTAAACCTTTATTATAATCTTCCAATTGTTTTTCTAATTCATTTAAACTTTCTTGTTCTGCAATTTGTGCTTTTTCATATTCTTCTTTCGCTTGTCCTGCTCTTTTTATTATTCCATTTTCTCCCATTAGAGTTGCAATTGTTACTCCTGCTAGTATTAAAAGAATTATAATTGTTACCACAAGCGATATCAATGTTATACCTTTTGTACTTTTAATCTTATTCATCTTTTGAACTCCCCCATCTTAAATTATTAATTATTCGTATCATATCATAACATAACATAATATGTTTTTCAATGATTTTCAAGATAAAATTTTTGCTTGTGTGTGTTTTCTGCACACACTATATCACAAACAATATTATAAAATCAAGTAAATAATTATTTTTTTGGAGAATAGAATGAAAAAATTTAATGAACAACGTAATGT
>CAOKPF010000106.1 GCA_948470565.1 uncultured Clostridium sp. | reverse complement strand
AATTTTTTTATGTTACATTTCTGTTACAAAATAGAAATTTGATTAAATTCCCCTGTATTTTTTCAAAAAAACTTGCATTATGCTATAAATTATAGTAAAATGTTTGTAAGAAAAAGGAGAAAATCATGGCAAGAAAAAAAGTTGTTGCAATTGTTGGTAGACCAAACGTTGGAAAATCCACCTTTTTTAATATACTAGCAGGTGAAAGTAAGTCTATTATAAAAGATACACCAGGGGTTACAAGAGATAGGATTTATGCAGATTGTGAATGGAATGGAACTAAATTTCAAATAATTGATACAGGTGGTATAGAGCCAGAAACAGAGGATATAATTTTAAAACAAATGAGAAGACAAGCTGAGCTTGCAATGGATATAGCTGATGTAATTGTGTTTATAACAGATGTAAAAGTAGGTGTTACAAAGTCAGATGAAGAAGTTGCACTTATGCTTAGAAGAACGAAGAAACCAATTATATTAGTATGTAATAAATGTGATAGGATTGGAGATGTTCCACCAGAAATTTATGAATTTTATAAATTAGGTTTGGGTGAGCCTTATGGGATTTCTGCTGGTAAAAGACTTGGTATTGGTGAAGTACTAGATGAAATTTATGCTAATTTCGGTGATATTGATAAAGATATAGATGAAGATGAATTAATAAAGGTTGCTATAATAGGTAAGCCAAATGCAGGAAAATCCTCACTAGTAAATAAAATATTAGGTGAAGAAAGAGTAATTGTATCTGACATTGCAGGTACTACAAGAGATGCAATAGATTCACAATATGAAAATAAATATGGGAATTATTTATTTATAGATACAGCAGGTATTAGGAGAAAAAATAAAGTATATGAGGAATTAGAAAAATATTCGATAGTAAAGGCTAAGGCTGCAATTGATAGAGCAGATGTATGTCTAATTGTAATTGATGCAATACAAGGAGTTACAGAACAAGACGAAAAAATTGCAGGACTTGCTCATGAGGCAGGAAAGGGAGTTGTCATCGTTATAAATAAATGGGATCTGATTGAGAAGGACACTCATACAATGTCTAGTTATAAAAAACAAGTTTATGAGAAACTTGCATATCTTGCATATGCACCAATTGTATTTATATCAGCTGTTACAGGTCAAAGAGTAAATAGTGTTTTTGAAATTATTAACAAAGTAAACGAGGCAAATTCTCTTAGAGTTCCAACGGGTATGTTAAATGATATGTTAGCAGAAGCTATTGCTATTACACAACCGCCATCAGATAAGGGAAGAAGATTAAAAATATATTATATGACACAAGTTAGTATAAAACCGCCAACGTTTGTGATATTTGTGAATAATAAACAGTTAATGCACTTTTCATATACTAGGTATTTAGAAAATCAACTAAGAAAAATGTTTGAATTTAGTGGTACGCCTATTCATATGATTATTAGGGAAAGAAATGAAAGAAAGTAGGTAAAATATGATATATTTTGTATTTATATTTTTAATTACTTATTTAATATGTAGTATAAACCCAGCTATAGAAATTTGTAAAAGAAAAACTGGTGAAGATATTAGAAAACTTGGAAGTGGAAATGCTGGTACTGCCAATGCAATGCGTGTACTGGGTAAACCTCTTGGAATATTAGTTATAATTTTAGATATAGCTAAAGTATTTGTAAGTTATCATGTAATTTTGTTTATTGCAAATATTTTTAAGGAAGATGCAGAATTTACCTTAAAATCTATATTTATAGTAGCATCAGTAATTGGACATTGCTATCCTGTATATTATAGATTTAGAGGAGGAAAAGGCGTAATTGTTGGTATAACTCTTGGAGTTATATTAAATGCTCAAGCAGCTATTGTATGTATAATAGCTGGAATATTAGTAATACTTTTTACAAGGCTTGTTGCATTAGGTACATTTTCTGGAGTTATATTGTATGTTATAATGTCACTTGTAATGATGACAGAGTATATTATTCCTGTTTTAATTGTATGTGGAATAATAATGTTTAAACATAGAGCTAGTGTGTATAGAATTATTACTAGACAAGAAGAAAAATTTTGGTAAGTTATATAAAAAGGAGAGATAAAAATGGAAGAAATATTAGTTTTTGGACATAAAAGTCCTGATACAGATAGTATAGCATCAGCTATTGTATTTGAAATTTTTGCAAAGAAGTTAGGAATGGATAATGTTAAGGCTTGTAGGCTTGGAAATGTAAATAAAGAAACACAATATGTATTGGATTATTTAAATATTCAGGCTCCAACTTTAATTGAGAGTGTAGAAGATGGGCAAAGAGTAATGCTTGTTGATCATAATGAATTTGCACAAAGTGTTGATGGAATTGAAAATACTAAAATTGAAAGTGTAGTAGATCATCATAGAATATATGGATTTCAAACATCAGAACCAATATTATATCATGCAGAACCAGTTGGATGTACTTCTACAATCATGTATGAAAAGTTTATAGAAAAGAATTTAAAGATTGAAAAGTTAGAAGCTACACTTATGCTATCTGCTATAATATCTGATACATTGTTGTTTAAATCACCAACTTGTACACCAGTAGATAAAATGGCAGCAGAAGAGCTTGCTAAAATAGCTATGATTGATATTCAAAGTTATGGACTAGAAATGTTAAAGGCAGGTACTGATTTATCTGATTTAACATCAGATGAACTAATTAAGCTAGATGCAAAAGAGATTATGATAAAAGATGTAAAGTCTGTTATCGCACAAGTAAATACAGCTAGTATTCCAGATATGTTGAAAAGAAAATCTGAAATAATGAAATCTATGGAAAAGGTTATATTAGAAAAATCACTTGATTTATTTATGTTTTGTATAACTGATATAATTAATAGCAATTCACAGGCTATTGTACTTGGAAATAGGGCTGATTTGGTTGAAAAATCATATGATGTAAAATTGATAGATGATACAGCTTTTTTAAGTGGTGTAGTTTCTCGTAAGAAACAAATCATACCTATACTTACAGAAAATGTATAAACAAAAATGTACAGTTCTTTGAATATTTTATATGTAAAAATGTTATAAATAGTTATCAAATATTTAAGAAAATTATAAAAAACAATTAATCTTTAATAATAAAGTTTAAATACTACTATTATTAAAAAATTTACTTAAAAAGTTATAATTTATAACAAATGCTAAATAAAATTAATCAAAAGAGAAAATATATTACATAAATACTTTACAAAAATAGGAAATTGTGTTACAATAGTATTGCTTAGTAATTTTTTCTTTAGTTAAACATAAGATGTAATATATAAAATCCAAAGGAGGAAAAAATTTAATGGAAATTTTAAAAGAAAATAATACTATAAAAATAAGAGGAACTGTTGTGTCAGATGTTGAATTAAGTCATGAAGTGTTTGAGGAAAGATATTATAAATTTTTTATTGAGACAAAAAGACTTAGTGAAATGAATGATGTACTACCTGTTATTGTATCCGAAAAATTAATTGATATAAATACGATATCACAGGGTGATATTGTATATATTGATGGTCAAATACGATCACATAATTTTCCTGTAAAAAATAGAAAAAGTAGGCTTGTATTATCTATATTTGCAAAACATATTAATATTGAAAATTATGAAGATGATACATCTTTAAATGAGGTAAGATTTCAAGGGTATATATGTAAAAAGCCAATTTATAGAATGACACCACTTGGTAGGGAAATAACTGATGTGCTAATTGCTATTAACAGAGCGTATAAAAAGTCTGACTATATTCCTTGTATTTTATGGGGAAGAAATGCTAAGTTTTGTGAGGGATTGCCAATTGGTAGTAAAGTAAATATTGTTGGGAGAATGCAGTCAAGAAATTATAGTAAAAAAATTAGTGAAGATGAAACTGTTGACATGGTTGCATATGAGGTTTCAACAAGTATTTTTAATTTGACTAGAGAAGAAGAAAAAGAAGAAGAATTTACAGAGTTAGAAACAGCTGAAGTATAATATATATAAGGTGAGTTGTAAAAAACAACTCATTTTTTTGCTATGAAAAAGATAATAAGTTGTATTTTGAATAAAGAGACTATTGAAAGTTATAGATATAGTGTTGATTTGCGCCTAAAAATATACAGCCAATTGCAAATTAAGATATACAGATA
>CAOKPF010000105.1 GCA_948470565.1 uncultured Clostridium sp. | reverse complement strand
TAAAAAATAAATATAATAATAAACTTTATACTTATCAAGGTAAAACACCGATAAAATTGGAAGTGAAATATAGTAATATATTAATATTAAATATATTGCGTATATGTGAATTTAGACCAGAAAATTTACATGGCGAGCATTGGACAACAATAAGTAGATTTGAACTTCGTCAAGGTAATAAAATAGTAAAAAATATTGCCGGTAAAGAAATAAAGGGATATATGATAGAACCAGCATCTTTTAATAAAAATTCAGATGTTCAGGCAGAATATCAACAAATTACCTCATCAACTGATACTTGTGTCCCACCAGGTCAATATAAAATTTTTTGGAGAACTAGTAAAAAATTTTATTTTCATGTCTCTGAACATGCACAGTTGAAAGAATTAGTTAATAGTTTAGGTATTAAATATATAGATAATAAAGTTAACATTGTTCCAGAGATATATAACGAAGAGTATGGTATTTCTGCAAATACAAAAATTCATGGAAATAAAGGACAGAATCGTAGTGCAATCTTAATTCATTCTGGTAATAGAGGTTCAGAGTCAACAGGTTGTTTACTACCTAATCAAGAATTATATTCAGATATAGAGTATGAAGATGATATGATAGCCCGTTCATCGCATCCAATGCTTAAAAGTTTGTTTTATGCTATTATTCAACATGACACATATGCATTTAAACAATATGACCAAAAAAAATTTGTCAATGATTTTTTTGTTAATATATCAAATAATGGTAGTAATTCTATTCCAGTTTATACAACAACAAAATCTTTTAATGATTTTTTAATAAATGAACTTGTAAAGGAGTAAGGATAATGTGTAAATTTTTAATTTTTTTTATTTTAATTTTAAACCCATTTTTTATGTATGCACAAGAGTGTGAAGATGAGGGGGACAGTTTAGAGAAGAGTTTAGTAGTAAGATCTGATTTTGCTAAAAGAAATGGTTATACAGAAATATCAAGGCAAGATGTATCTGATACTTTTAAAAAGTTTTTTCCACATGATAGGTATTTTTACACAGATAAGGGATATTATTATAAAAAATCAATAAATAAACTTAGGGCAGAATTAGTAATCAGTGCCCTTTATTGTGGAGTGAATAATACAATTCTTATAAATTGTTCTGATAAGGATTATTCTGTATTACTTGCTCTTAAAGGTGATAATGTGTTTAGAGGATATTATGCTATGAATTATGGCTTATTTTTAGAACCTAATAGTTATAATATGCTTGAAAAGTCAATACCAAATCTTACTCAACGATTAAACAAAGAAACAGTACTTGTTATTCCAGTAGAAATTGACATTTATGATGTGTATGTAAATATGTTAACCGGTGGTGTTTTTTCATTAAAAAATCTTCGTATTTTAGATAAAAAAGAAATTGATGATTATTCTTTTAGACAGTCAAAGGTAGAATATGATATTGTTAAAATTTTATCTTCATCATTTAATTTACCGGGATATTTACCTATATATACAAGATCAAAAGATTTCTATGTTAATATGAGAAAAGAGCCAAATTCTAATTCAGAAGTTGTAGCTCAAATACTTACATTTTTTCCACTGGAAGATAAGTATATTAGAGATATAGACTTTGTGGATGAAAAAAATCGTACTGAAACAAGTTGTAATTATCCACATCAAGGTAAAGATAAACAAGTAGCATCAAGGGAATACCGTAATTATTTTGATTATGGAGTTGATAGATATGGTACTTTGTTTCCGTATCATACTTACACTAAGGATTGGTATAAAAAAATATCCGATTTTGCAGAAAAGAATAAACAAATCAAGTATATTGATCTTATACCAAGAGTAGAAGATATGATGTTTCTGAAATATGATACGGAGAGAATATACCTTTTTACAGAAGGACTTCCTGTTAATGGGTGGTATAAAGTATTTTATATAAAAAACGATAACGATTTTTTAATAAATGATAATAGAGTTTATGGCTATATTCATAAAAGCCAACTTTCATGGGGATATTGAAAAATTTAGTTTATTTCATTATAAATCCTGTATATGCTTAATATATGTGTCAATACCATAGAAATTTTGTATATTAATAAAAATTAACTTTATTCCAAGCCTGTAACTATCTATCAGGCTTGGGAGAAAAAATAAATTAGCTACTAATATGTTTATATAAAAGCAAGCAATAATAAAGGATATGTTAAATAATAATAAAGAAAATAATTGCAACAGATATATGGACTTATACAGTAAACAGAATGTAACTATAACATCAGATGAGCATACAAGTTTAGTATCAGATTCAATGAATATGGAGATAAATACATCATGCGATATTGCTGCACAGGAATTTAATATTAATACCCATTCGTCATTTATAATAAATATAGGCGATGATGCCAGTATCACATCAGACGGCAGTAGTATGACATTTAAAATCAGCGAAGTAGAACTATTGCTGGACAGCGAAGGACTTACATTAAATAAGGGTAAGTTTAATATTAAAAAATAGGTGTGATATGAGCAGCCAAGAAAATAATCATCAGAATGATAATCAGTTATTAATAGATTTTATAAAAGATACATATACGATAGAATCTAATAAACATTTTTTTGTTTTAATTCCATATTTAATTGATTGTATAACAGGTTATGAGGGAAGATTTAAACAAAGTTTATCTGCAAATAAAATAGGGTTATTATCAGCATCAGAACAAAATACTCAAACTTCATACAAACAAACAGAGAATTCTAGTATTGAATATATAGATAAAGATAACATACTAAATATAGATAAATATAATGCTTTTAACAGGATGAATAAATCATTGTATCGTTTTAAAATAACAGATACTGCAAAAATATATACTTTTTTATCAGAGCTTGTATGTGAGTATAAAAAAACCTTTAGTAGATTAATAGCAAATCAAAAAGATTATGCATATTTATATACTTTACTTAAAAACATTAAAGAAACTGACTATTCATTTTATATACCATTATTATCATTATATTACTTTGACAATAGAGTTTTAAACCAATATCATGACGGTCGTAAGTTTTTAAATTTATATATACAAACATATAATTCATTAGATGTATTTAAATCTCGTAAATATGAAAATATTTATAATGATAACCATTTTTTTATGTGGTTTTACATAAGATATTATCTTAATAGAACAATTCCAGACAGTAGTCTTAAGAAATTAAACGAACAATCAAAGTATAAATTAATAGATAATATATTTCACTATTATCCACGAATAAAAGAGTCTGCACTACTTGGAATATGTAATAAAAGTAAACTGCATGAAAATAAAGATAAAGTTATGTTTAATGCATGTATAGATATATTTCAGGTTTTAAATTTTTCATTTTCTGATTTATGTGTTGGAACTAATTTAACTTTAGGTATGTATAAAAACAAAGAAGTAACATGTTATTCCATAATGTGCGATACTTACGGTCAGCAGGTTGATACTTTAGCTAAGACTATAACATTTTCAGAAAACATAAAAATTAATTTATTAACAATTTCAGATACAGGCGGCACAAAGCAGGAAGAAGAAAATGAGATATTAGACTGCAATGGTATAGATACAATATTAAAGCTTTTTAAAGATTATATTGTAAGTAAAGTAAAGCCAGTGTTAGATAAAGATTGGCAGGGTTATATAGATGAATTAGATATAACAAATATATTTTCAACAATTAATCCTAATTTTTATTCATTTAAAATGGGAGTGAAAAAGTACGACAATACATATTATGAAAATAGGGTTGTATTATTATTTGTTAAATTAAATAACATTATCCAAATGCGTTTTGATGATATATTAGAAAGTGGAGCAAAAATATTTTTTGTATTTTATGGTTATAATGAAGCAGATGATAAGAATTATATTAGTAAGCATGGGAAAGAACCAAACTATACAATAAATTTTTCAGGAATGAGAAATGATAATGTAAGGTTTATATATTATGATGAAGAAGATAATAAATTTACTTTATTATCTGGGGAACTTAAAGAAACTGGAAATAATGGAGATAATAATATATATTTTTTTGAAAGTTCTGATTTTTCAGCACAATTTAGTTTAGTTTCCAGTTATCTAAAATTTTGTAAGATTATAAGACATATGTTACAAAAATAAGTACAAAAAAATACCTCTTAGTATATAGTA
>CAOKPF010000104.1 GCA_948470565.1 uncultured Clostridium sp. | reverse complement strand
GGCATAGTATTATGAGCCATTTTCACAAAAGAATTTGCTATGATAAAGATAATAATTATAAAATTGTAAATGATGACTTATACAAAAATGGCATATTTGATGATAACGATAATGAAATTGCAAATAATATTGCTAGAAAAGTAAATATACCAGATGAAAACAAGCAAATTAAGAGTAAAAAGAAAAATAATGATACTAGATTTTAAAAGGAGGAAAAAACTATGAATAATGAATTACCAAGAACAAAAATTGATGAAAGAACAGGCATTGAATATCATTTAGAAGGAGATTACTATATACCAAACCTAGTAATGCCTATACAAGAAAAAATTGTTTTAAATAAATATGGAAGAATGAGATTAAAATATTTGAAAGAACACAAAAAGGATGATTACACTATAATGCTTATGGATGGAACATTAAATGCACACTTAAAAGAAATACAAGAAACAGCAGATAATAGAGTACAACAAATTATTAGTGAGTTAAAATCTAAAAGCGATTTGACTGAAGATATGAAAAATACTGATATGCTTTATTGGGTTGGTACTATGAACTCTATTAAGGCACAAGCTGAAGAAATTGTTTTTAGTGAATTGATTTATACGTAAATTATACAAAAACTATGGAAAAATTGTCAAAACGTGATATAATATAGCAAACTTTAATAGGAGGAAATCAATTATAGTGAAAAAAGCATATTTAGAATGTTTAAAAAAATTAAGAATTTTAAGAAAGTCATTAGCTGATAATATAGATAAAAAACGAGGAAAATTATATTTTACTTGGCTAAAAGATAAAACTGAAAAGGTTATAAATGAAAAAGATGAAAATTATATTTATAAAAATGTAGTAAATTATACACTTCCTAATTATGTTATTACACAATATACATTTAATAAGTCAAATAAATCTATAAAAAATATTATTAAGAAAAATTATAGTTTTAAAGAAAACAAATATACTTTTAATAATCCTAAAATATCGGTTGATAATGTTAAGTTGTTAATGAGATATGTTTTATTTAAAAGGGGTAATGTTATTTGGCTAGATTTTGGTTTTAATATAGGTAATGAATTTGGAGGTATGCATCCAGCTGTTATATTGAAAAATTTTGACAATGATCTTTTTGTTGTTCCAATTTCTTCAAAGAAACCACCAGAATATGTAAAAATAGAACAAGATTTGAAAGATAAAAAAATAACTGAAGATGAGTGCCAAAAAAGAAAAAATGCTATTACAGAAATAATTGAAATCTCAAAGATAAATGGTTTTAGAAATATGTTAAGGTGGTCTAGAATTACTAGAATGAAAAAGGTCAGTATTTTAAGGGTTAATTTTTCTGGAACGATAGGTACATTAAATGGTAGAGATATGAATGCAATAGCAGAAAAAATATCAATTGAGCTAGGCAATAAAAAGGCTAATTAAAAGCAAAATTTAACGTATAAATTATTGACTTTAGGAATAAAATATAGTATCATAGTATTAGAAAGTAATCAATAAAGATTGCTATGAAAGGGATGTAAATCCCAGTTAAATTGCTATGAAAGATGACCAGTAGTTACTACTGGTCATCAGTCGTTTTACAATTATTTTTTTAATTTATATTTTATGACTTCTTCTTGTTTTTTCTACTGCTTCAACTTCATCAAATAATTTTGAGTCAAAAAAATCTTTTAATGAGATATTTGAACCTTCGCAAATATGAAGTATTGTAGTAACTGTTGGTTCAGTTACTTTGCCTCTTAAAACATCACTAATATTGGATGGGGAAAATCCACCTTTATATGAAAGTTTATATGCAGACATATTGTTTTTATCTAATAATTCAATTATTCTTAATTTAATAGCTTCAGGCAATAACACAACTTTTCCAACCTTTCCATAAAAAGTATAGCAAAGTATTAGGAAATATTATTTGGAAAGTTCCACAATATTTTTGAAAAACTATTGTAAAAAAAATTGGTTTATGGTACTATAATGTTAGATTATGTAGTTTACTAATGATAAGGGGGGTGAAAAGTGTGGAAGACAAAGAAATAGTAACAAGTGGTAAAATAACACAAGCACTAATTGGAAATTGGTTATTATGGGGTATAGTTTTTGGATTTTTATATAGCATTATTTTTAGTTTAATAACATCAAAAATGGATTCTATGGTACTTGTTGCAATAATAGCAATTATTTTTCAAGGAATTATAGCGTTTATAGTATGGAAATTAAGTACATCTTCTTCTTTTAAGAAAAAAACTATTGTCTATAATGATGTGTCAAAAGTTATGAAAAACCTAATAATTTTCACTATTGTAATATGTATATTTAATGGTATTTATAATGCTTCTACAGTAAATAGTTCGATTGACAAAGCTTTACAATCTGATTATAAATTAAAATATACAGAAAGTCTGATGTCATCTTTTTATAATGATACTCAAATGAAAGAATATCAAAAACAAAAAGAAGAAATGATAAAAGAAACAAAAAGCAAATTATATACATATTTAGTTATTTTAGAAATTGGACTAACAGCTGTATATTTAGCTGTATTGCCATTAGAAAAAAAGGAAATATTAAAATATGTGAGATAGGAGTGTAAAAAATGAATCCAATTACAATTATTATAATGATAGTATTAGGTATTATATGTGCTATAGTTCATAAAAACAAAGGTTACTCACCTATTGCGGGATTTTTATGGGGATTTTTCTTTTCTATAATTGGACTAATAGTAGTATTATTAGAAAAAGATAAAGAAGAACATGATATGCAAATGGCAAATAGTAATGGCTTATCTATGACTCAATGGTTACTTATATTTTTAGGTATAGGAATTGTTTTAATAATTATTTTCTTTATCTTTATGAGTTTACATTAAAAATTTATTGCAATTTACAAAAATTGTGATATACTTTAGTAAATTGATTGATATTTGTATCAATTGTTAAAGGTGTGAAAAAAGTTGTAGATACCTACGTTGTTCGCACCACAGACAATTTTCGTCGAACTTTTTAAAAGCCTTGAAATAACTTGATTTTAAGACCATAAAAAATTTGACGAACACAAAAATCTTATTCCAACTCTTATGGGTTGGACTTTTTTTGACTAAAACTATTGAAAAAAGGAGGTTTTTGTGATATTATGTTACATATTATTAAAAAACAAATCAATATGAGTGATGAATTACACTCTAAAATCAAGTGGGCGTGTCGTATAAACTCCATTAAACAACAACCCGAAATTATAACCGGGTGTTTAAGAATAATTGAACATACGAATTTAGCGTATGTAGAGCCCCATAGAGTAATCATAAATAACAAATTATTGTTATTCTTTAATGAACATGATTACTTCTACGTAACAGATTTAAGGACAAAATATCCAATGTCCAAGTTACAAGAATACATATCATAGGAGAAAACGGCAAAACATTTTAGAGTTTTAAAAAATTATACTATATTGATTTATTTGTGTTATATTTTAGAAGATTAAAGAGATAGTTAATAATAATATAAAACTCTAAAGTGTCAATAGCTATAACCTATGCTATATGGCACTTTTTTAGTTGCCTTTCTATTCATAATTTGGAAGGAGGAATATTTATAAAATGAATGGAGAAACAAAAAAGGCAGGAATTTATATTCGTGTTAGTACAGAAGATCAAGCAAGAGAACGGATTTAGTTTAGGAGAACAGGAAGAAAAGCTAAAACAACTTTGTAAATATAAGGAATATGAGATATTTAAGATTTACAAAGATGCAGGAATATCAGCAAAGGATATGGAACACAGACCAGCTTTTCAGCAAATGCTAACAGATATGAGAGCGGGAAGAATCAATTATATTGTAGCATATAAGCTAGATAGAGTAACAAGGTCTGTAAGAGATTTAGAGGTTTTAATATCAGACCTAGAAAAGCATAATTGCTATTTGGTTTGTGATAGGGATGATGTAAATACCAGCACAACTAATCGGTAGATTTTTTGTAAGAATGTTGACAGTTCTTTCACAATTAGAAATTGAGATAGTTAGTGAAAGAACAAAATTTGGCTTAACAGGTGCAATAAAATCTGGTCATATACCTAATAGGTGTCCTCTTGGCTACAAAAGAGAAGGCAAGAAAATGATAATTGATGAAACCACAAAAGATTTGGTAATTAGAATATTTAATATGTATTTAGAGGGAAAAAGCTATCAAACAATAGCAAATATTCTAAATGAAGAACAAGTACCAACACTTACAAAAGCAAAATGGAAAGATTCTACAATAGAAAAAATGATAAACAATAAAATATATATGGGAGATTATGAAAGATTTAAAAGAGTTGGCAAAGAACAAGGAAAAGAGC
>CAOKPF010000103.1 GCA_948470565.1 uncultured Clostridium sp. | reverse complement strand
CCTACGCGTGTATTGGACTTTCACCAACTAGATATATGCCATGCACGGCACACTATAAAACCTAGAACTAATCATTTTCAGTTCTAGGTTTTTATTTGTAACAAAAAAACTATAAATATTGAATATATATTTATAGTTTAATATTTTGGCGGAGGCGGTTAAATAATATATTATTACATGTTTTTTAATGATATTTGTATGTTTTTTAATTCTACTAAAAAACTTTACAAAGGCTTATATTTTAACATTTTATAAAAATTTAATATTTTACATATACACATGTCATATTTTAAAAATCAGTGGCGTTGTTGTAAAATTGTTGTAATTTTTGTAGTAGTCACCTAAGTTATTTTAGCTATCTAAGTATAATATACTTAGGTATTTTTTTACCCATCACTTCTTATATCAGAAAAGGAATGCATTAATTTTTTGAAATATTTTGTATATCCTTTAGTAGTACCTTTCTTTATTCTTTCTTCAAAACGTTTTCTTGCCTCTTCCATACCTTCTTTAGTTGGAATAAAAATGTCTTCATCATTATCTACCATACTATCACCTGTTTCTTATTATATCATATTTTATAACTTTTTTCAAAAAAAGTATTGGCATCACGTTACGTGTGTGATATAATATAGATGTAAGGAGGTGATAAAATGATACTCTTTATAGTAAAGTGTAGAGCTAAAGATTTACACAAACAAATAAAAGCTATAGATTTTGAAGCGCTAACAACAAAAATCTATAACCTCTAAAAAGCATAGAGAAGAGAACTTCTCTTCTCTTATTATAGTATAATATATATAATTTGTCAAGGAGGAAAAAATGGAACGTAGAATTTTGAAAATATCCTTTAATAAATCTGGTAGGGGTACATACACCCCAAAACTTGCTTTACCTATTACTTTTACAGATAAAATGGGAATATCCTTTGAAGATAGAGAAATTGATGTTTTTTTTGATGAGGATAAAAAAGAAATAATTATAAAAAAACATATTTTTTAATTTTTTTTTGAAAAAACTATTGACAATGCGTAACGCATATGTTATAATATAGTTATCAAAGAAAGGAAGTGATAAAAATGTTAAAACTCATAAAAAAAGTGCAAGTCCACATGGCACGTAGACAAGCACACAAAAGATTTATGAAATGGTTTAGAAACATTTATAAATCAATATAAGTATAACATAAATTGTACTTATAGTCAAGAGGAGGTATAATTCTCCTCTTGGCTTTAAATATAGGGAGGAATAAAAATGAAATTAGCAAAAAAAAGAAATGGAAATAAACAATTAAGTGGGTATTTAGCAAGTATAAAAATTACGGAAGCTAGAGAAGTAGATTTTGTTGATATAAACGGAGATTCGAGAGAATTAGAAAAATTAATTGATAAAAAAAATAAACAAATTATAATAAAATTGAAATAGCTATAAAAGAAAGCATAATAAAGATCAAGAAAATTAGTCTTGATCTTAAAACTTGAATTTTATAACAAAATATTATATAAATTTTGTAGAAATTTGTTAAAAAAGTTGAAAATATTGTATGCTAATGATATACTTATTGCAATTAGAGGAATAATATGAGTAGTATAAAAAATTTATTAAAGGCATTATTAATGGCATTCTTAGTAATATTAGCCCCTTTTATATATCCGATAGTATTAAAAATATTAATAAAATATAATATTTTTAATTCGCTTGATGAATATAATGTTTTTATGGCAACATTCTCTAACAAATATACATTAATATCTCTATTAATTATATTAACTGTTTCTTTTCCACTTATCACAGAGGGAATTTCTGCTATAAAGGATATACTCACAAATATTGAATTAAAATTTAAGTTTGGTGACAAAGAAATAAACCTTACCCCTGCTAAGGAACTTTTTGAAAAAACAAAAATTACTGATAAATTAGAAAAAACAAAAAAATTAGTAAAAGAAAACTTTGAACACAATAAAACCATTGATTATAACAAAGATGAAATAAACGAACTAATGGAGACGATAAAAAACATAAAATTCTTTTCTGCATATAATAATACAAATTCTATTACAAAGGAGCTATTACTACGTCTGATTAAAGAAAAAAATATGCAAAAAAAAGATTTCGTAGAAGAACTTAGAAAATATTACAATAGAAAAATAAAAAATGTTTTTGGAAAAAAGAAAGAAAACTGTATAAATAGAAATATCGAAGAAAAAATATTTAATTATAACTATTTAGAAATAATAGAAATCTCAGAAGATGATGAAAATATAATTTTAACCAGCATAGGTGAAGAATTTGTACAAAAATATTTAGAGTAAGAGGTGAGTAAAATGTATGATATAACTGATATAGCTAGATACTTTATTGGAAAAGATAAGTACTATACGAATAAAAAAATTCAAAAACTTGTTTATTATGTTTATTGTTGGTATATTGTTAAAAACAATAGTAATAAAGATAATATCACAAAAAAGATCTTTGAAGAAAGACCAGAAGCTTGGGTTCATGGTCCTGTATTTTATTCATTATATAATACAATGACTTATAGAAAAAGTGATTTTAATAATAATTATAATTATAAACAACTCGATGATGATATAAAACACTTTTTAGACATTATTTATAATGTTTATGGAAGATATACAGGTTTACAGTTAGAGGAACTAACTCATAATGAAGATCCATGGATATATGCTAGGAGAAATTTGTCTGTTGATGAAAAAAGTCACGAAAAAATAGATGATAAAATTATTTATGAATATTATTCAAAATAGTAAAGAGCAAGAAAAATAAAAAAAAGTCTTGACTTTATAAAAATCTTAGTGTATACTATAATTACATTAGTTTAATATGCACTTTGTGCAGTATGTTGTTTTCAGAAAGACTGGTATAATACCAGTCTTTTCTGCATATAATTATAATACATTTGATTAATTATTTTTTATTCAATTAATTGAATTTCAGAAGAGAACTTGTTCTCTTCTGCTTTTTTATATCCTTTTACAATAATCTAAACAAATCCAACCTACATTATTCATTAAATGCCCCCAATTACCTTGTGTTCTGTCTATTCCCTGCTTAGAACCACATGGTATAGCCTTAGCTGTTTTTTCAAAATTAGTTCCTGCTCCTGCTCTTACATTAACACCCTGTGGTGCTGTTACTTGGTAACTACCTGGCTCGTATTGGCTAGATGTATTTACTACAGTATCTCCACAGTCAAATCCTTTATTATACCTTAATATGCACCTATAACCACCAAAAGGTTGATCTCTATATCCTACTGCTAACCTATTTATTCCATTCTGATCAAAAAACTTAAAATTAGCATCTATAAACCCAATATGTCCATATCCTCCGCCATAGTTAGCTCCATATACAAGGATATCTCCCCTTTGTAAAGGTGTTCCTGCTGGCAATTTTGTAAATCCTGCTGGTACATTATATTCCCAATCCTTTGCATTACCATGTGCTTTAAAAGGTATACCTAGTACTTGGTATAACATCTGTTGTACTAAGCTTACACATTGACCTTTATATTTACCATTAGGTGGTGGATTTGCCACACTTCTTTGAGCCAATGCCCAATCTCCAAATTCTCTTAAATTCATTATTCCTCTACCCCCTCTATTTTATATACTTCGCCTTTAAAATCTTGATCTACTTCATTATCCATAAGATCACATTCCTTTCTAAACAGTTTTATGTCGTGCTTAGGACATAATAAAAGAGCTAGATTTCTCTAACTCTGTTTTGCTATTGAATATATAATAACTTAAATGTTTCCCTACCTTTTGGTGTAATTAATGTTTGTGTACCAGTCCAATTTGTTTTTTCATTCTTAGTTTCTTTTAATTCAAATAATCCATCATTTTTGTTTGCATATGGCTCTAACTTTCCTTTTTTATTTCTGAATATATATTTATTGTCTAATAAGAATTTTATAAACGCTTTTTCTTTTATTTTTAGTTCTTTTGCTGTTTCTCTAAAACTAGTTAATAAATTCCTATCTACTAAATCATCAAAATACTCTGCTTTTGGTTGCATTATTTGATTTTGTACTGCTAACTTAGAATTGTCCAATTTTAATGCTTCATTTTCTTTTGTTTTTTCTTCTAATTTTCTATTTACAACAATTAGTGCTTGTGCAATAAGTTCATCTTCTGTCATTTCTTTTTCGCCTGCTATATATCCTCCAGTTTTTCTTATACTTGGCAATACTTCACTTGTTACCCAATCAGTAAATTTTTCAGCTTCTTTTTTTCTACTTTGAAATATCACTTTATATAAATTGCTTTCATTAATAAATGTTGCTTCTTGTACTCTACCTGTAGATTTGCATATAAAAAGATATAAAAAATGAAAGAAGAAATCAAATAAAAAT
>CAOKPF010000102.1 GCA_948470565.1 uncultured Clostridium sp. | reverse complement strand
AAATAATCTCTTGAAAAATCTTCAAATAATACTATTTTTTCATTTTTATATTTATTATCAAACCAAATACCAAAATCTAATTCTAATAATTCTTGATAAGTATATTCTTCAATTTTTCCTGTACCATTTGATTTTTTATCTATATAATCATCATGAAATATAACTATTTTCCCATCCTTTGTTTTTTGAAAGTCTAATTCTATTCCGTTTGCTTTTAATTCTATTGCCTCTTCAAATGCTACTTTTGTATTTTTTGGAGCATAAGCTTACGCCCCTCTATGTGCATATATAATAAAATCATTAGATTTATCAAAATTATATTTAACAACTTCACAATTTTTTATTCCTAAATCAATAATGTTATTATCATTTGGAATACCATTAAAATATGTATTAATTGTTCTACATACACCATTATGTGTGACAATTAATATATTTTCTTCTTTACGATTTTTTAAATCATTTAGAAAATCATGTACTCTTTGTATAAATTTATTTACATTTTCTGCATCTTTATATTCGTGGGTATTAACTATACTCCAAAATCCATCATAATCAAAATCATCATGTAATCTTCCTTCATTTTCTCCATAACAAATTTCTAATAATCGTTCATCATAAATGATTGGAATATTTCTATCTTTATTTATTATATCTGCTGTTTGCTTTGCTCTTTTTAATGGAGAGCATATAATTAAATCTATTTTTTCATTTTCTAAATTTTCCTTTGTCTGATATGCTTGTTCTATTCCTTTATTATTTAGTTCTATATCTGTTCTGCCTTAAATCCTTTTTTCTACATTCCAATCAGTTTGACCATGCCTTGTTACTAATATTTTCATTTTTTCCTCTTTTCTATTTTTTATATCGTTCTTATAGATATTTATTATACTTGTTAATAGCAATATTATATCTCCCATAACTATAAACCAACTATGATAATATGAATAGTATAGTCCGTATAAAATTCCTGTTGTAACTCCAGATATTCTTACTAATTTCATATTTGTTTGCCACAAGCAATATGTTCTAATTATTGAACCTATTGTTGGTAATATAGAAATTAGTCCATTCCATGTATATATACAATTTACAATAATAATACTTTCAAATATTATAAGTATTAATAAATATATTTTTTTATTTATTTTCTCACTTTGTATAAATATAAAAGTTCTTATAAAATTAATTATACTTAAAACTGCTCCAGTAAATGCATTTATTATAAATCCATATATCGCTTCAAATAAACAGTTAAGTGATTGTATTCCTAATGATTTTTTTCTATCTTTTATACATATACTTAAAATTAAAGCTATAAAAGCTAAAATACTAAATATCATATTATTTTCTCTATTTATTTTTATTATATCTTAATTTTGTTATATCTAATTTATACTTTTTATTTGATACTTTCTCGGTATATTTACTTACAATTCTGTTTATACCATTCTTCCATAGCACTATTAACAAAATTACCTTCATAGCATTGTTCATTATAATTGTATGATAATAATTTTTTATCATCATCTGTTAAATTACATCGAACATCTCCATCAACTAAAATACACTTATTAAGTCCTTTATTTGCTCTATTACATAAATTAGATGCTTCATTAACAACATCTCCCATCCATACAACATCATTTATAGAACTACCAGAATATCCAGCTTTAATCAATAAACTTCCCCGGGGCAAGCCCTCAAACATCTAGAAAAGATGTTTGCCTCTCTTCGAGAGCGGGGTATTCGCCCCAGCAAACAAAACTTCGTAATGTTTGCCTAGTTTGTTACGACGCAAGCGTCGGGGAATTAACCCCGAAGAGATTAAAGTCCTACCATAAGCTAAACCCATTCCAATAGATATAGTTTAAATGTTTTTCTTTTGTAATTTATAATTTAATATCTGTATAAGAGAATTAATTCTTGCAGAGCAATTAAACATTGATTGAATTTGTGATTGATATTTAGCATTAAATATAGCTGAAACACAATCTCCCACAATATTTATTTCCTTACAATCTTCATAACTATTTATAATTGCAACAACCTATGAAATATAAGTTCTATATAATTTTGCTAGAGTAGGTCTTTTGTGTTCATTTGTTAAATCTGAAGAATCTCTTATATCAACAAATAACGCTCCAACTTTAATATAGAAACCATTCGTAAAAGTCAATTTGTCTCTACTAGGTATTTCATCTAATTCCTCAAATCCAGAATTATTTGCATTTAAAATATCATCTATTCTTGTGGCACTTTTATCTATATTATAACTAATGTGATTTGTTTCCATATCATACCTCCATTATATAATATTAAACAATTCACATATACAAAAAACTATGAATGAAATAATTAATAGTTTTATACTATAATTATATAGTTTAAACTTGTAATCACATATTTTTGAGTTTATGTATATTTGTGAATTTATATCATTTATTAATTGATTATCTCTTTCACATTTTTCTTTATATTCAGAATAATTCATCTTTGCAATACTACCAAAAAATAACAAAGAATTTGTCTTTAATTTATGTTCTTTATAAATTTTGCTATTAACTTTTCCTTTCAATGCTATTATTAGAAGTATTAAACAAGATATAGATGTTAGATACATTGTAGTAATTATTAATATTGAAAATACTTGTCCAAAATTTAATGTTAATATATCCTTTATTGCCATATTAGATATATCTATAAAAATATTTGGTGTACCTTTTGAAATTATAAATCCAATAAATATTCCTACAAATCCTAATATGAAAGATATTTTATTGTCTATATTTGAAATCCATGAATTAACTAATTCTAATTTTTTATATAAATCTTCTTTGGTATACGAATTATTTTGTTTATGCACTATTATTAACCTCCATTACATATTTTTTCTATTTCTTCTAATCGTTTTCTATAATCTTCTCTATCTATATATGTAGAATAATCTTCTAATCGCTCATTTATAGCATCTTTAATTTTGAAGATAATATAGTTTTTCTTTGCCCAAAGTATTGTATTCCTTTTAGTATATACCCAATGTCCGTTCTCTTGTGCCATTACCACCATTACTTCATATGCCTCATCATACATTTCAAAATAATCATATATGTCAATTAAATAACAAGCAAATCTACTTTTTATCTGTGTTTTTGAATAACTTAATGTTTCTCCTAATTCATATGTCATTTCAATGCACTTTTTCCAAAAATCTATTCCCATTTTTTCAATATATTCTGATTTACAAAATGCATATTCGAGATAACCTCCGACTTTATAATATAACTCTTCTACATTGTTTTTATAATTTGACTCTTTTGAATTAATATTTGCTTGTTCTTCTTTTAACTTTATCTCTTTATCTTTTAATTCTGTTTCTAATTTTGTAAGTTCTTTCGTTTTCTTCAATACATTATTATACATATTTTGAATATTACTATCATTTTCAGAAGAATCTAAAAACTTCTCTGGTTTAATCGGCTCTCCAAGTTCGTTTATTATATTGAGATAAAAATCATTAGCAGTATATCCTTTAAAATATTTATTTGATTTAGTCTTTATTGTCGGTTTCCAAATATTTATAGTTTTCATATCATTGCTGATATTATTATAAACATTTTCAGATACAAAGATTTGTCCACCCTCTGCTAAATCAGAATATTTGCTAGCATAATTTGTAGTTTTTCCAACCCACACACAATCTGTTTCATTTTCCTTTTGTTCATTTTCTTCAACACCATACATTCCTATTTTACTAACTAATACTCTTCCATAATCTATCCCTATACCACATTCTATCGTTTTATTATTCACATTATTTTTTAAATGTTTATTCAAGCTAAAATCAATAACAGTCTGTATACTTCTAGCACAAGAAATTGCTTTGTCTACTGCTGAAATAATATTTCCGTTTTCATCTTTCTCATCAGTAAATACTCCCATTATTCGATCACCTAAAAATTGTCTGGTTACACCACCATTAAATCTAACACAAGCTACTACTGCACGCATAAAACTTCTATATACTTTTACCATACTTTTCATTTTACTTGTGTCTGTTAAATCAGTTGATTTCCTTATATCAACAAACAAAATAGCCGCATCAATAGCATATGTTTTATTTGAATCTGTTAAATTATTTGTAGTAGGAGGTAATTCTGTATTAATTTCTATTTGTTCTACTTCTTGTTTTGTTATTGTTTCTAGTCGTTTATCTATATTATTGAAATTTTCTTTATTCAATCCTAAATTCATTTTCAAAACCTCTTATTTATATGTCATCATCACTTATATCAATATGTTTATTTATATCTTCTTCAGTTGGTAGTTTGTCTAATATTTCTTGTGGTAATTCATTTCTAACTTCATAAGAAGTAACTCCAATAGGTGCA
>CAOKPF010000101.1 GCA_948470565.1 uncultured Clostridium sp. | reverse complement strand
TGAATGAAGGATAATTCCTGATTATTCCACTATGAATAACCAGGAACAATTCTACAAGGAACAATAAAGCATATTTACCAAATTAATTGTTTTAATTCTGTAATAAGGGAAGGATAGCTTTGGGTTTCAGTTGATATTACATTATCACAAATTTTTGACAAATATGATGGGCAATCTTTTAATTGAAAAAGTATGTTCTCTAAAAAGAATGAATTATAAAAGTCCGGAAGCAAAATTTTTTGTTCTAAAAGTCGGTTGACTATCAACCGTAAAAATTCAAGATACACTGACTTGTATTTTAATGAATTTGATAAATAGGATTTTGCTGCATATAGACCTGACAATAATGCATGATAAATTCCCTCACCTGTTAATGGATTAGCTAAACCCGCGGCATCGCCTGTAATAATAATATTTTCATATGGATGTTTAATTTGTTTTTCGAATCCACCAAGCGGAACGTATGCTCCTCGCCTTATACTTATTTTAGGAAATCCAACATATGTACAAAATTCTTCATGCTGTCTGAATAAATTCATGTAATCAGTTTTACTTGAAAAAACACCTGTTCCGACAGCAATATGACTTTTATATGGTACAATCCAACTGTACCCTAGTGAAACATCACCGAAATTCAATTGAATTTCATGGAGATGCTTTAATTTTTCAGGACATATGTTCCGATCTACAACATTTTGAACACAAAATGCTGTAGGTGGGTTTTCTAGACCAAGTTGTTTACAAGACGGACTAAAAACACCATCTGCAATAATCAATAGATTGTATGTCACAGATTGATTGTTGGAAAGAACTATTTTGTTATATTCCGGAAATAATTTTGATGTCACGCCCTCAATAATATTTGCACCACTTTTCCTGCAAATATTTATCAATTCTAAATCAAGAGTTTTTCTTTCGATTAAAGCAAAAGGCAAATTTACAACTATTTTTCCTATACTGCCTTTCTTATGCATTATAGTGATATCATCAGTGAAAAGTGCCTGTTTTTCTAGGGAAAGTGAAAATTCATTTTCCAAAAGATAAATAGTTTTTTGAGTTAAAATACCTGCGCAGGTTTTTTCACGGGGATAAAATTTTTTTTCAATTAGTATTGTTGATACACCTGCCCTAGATAGTGTAATTGCTGCGGCAATTCCAGCTGGCCCTCCACCAATAATAGCAACATCATACTTCATTTAGAAACACTCCTTACATAATATTTGAGGTATAACATGGAAATGAAAAGTAAGTACAAAAAAATAAAATCTGCTTTAAGGAAAAAAAGCTATATTTCATTAAAGAAATCGAATATATTAGTTATTCTGGTTAAGACAAAAACATTATTTCATAATATAATATTGGAAATCAAACAAAAAACTGTAAGTTGCTCTTTAGAAAAAAGTATTCTATATTTAAATACTACTACCAAAAATAGAATTGCAATTTTATTATTGTTAAATTTTGTCTTTGGTTTAATTTTACTATTTTTTGCAGGAGTTATTCAAGAATTTATTATTCATTTAATTTGTTTAACATTAAATATCTTTGTTACATTGTGTATCGGAAAAGAGTATGCTAGTGTCATAAGTTTTTTGGATGAAAAAATATTATTTGCTATTGAAGAAGAAAACATTGAGTTGAGGCAAAATTATAAACGCTTTCGAAAAAATGCATTTAACATTTCAAATATACTTTTTTGCTTTATTGTGTTGCTTATTTTTTTATGGAGCATTTTCTCGCAACATTATATAGAATCAGGTGTTATTGGGTACTATGCAGTTTATATGGTTTCTATTACTGTATCAATAAGTGTTATCGGATATGCAGAATATCTATGGTTACTTTGGTTTTTGTATAGAGTTTGTAACTGTACTTTTATCCCATATAATAAAATTATTCCTGCATATACACCTTTTTTAGTAAAAATTGCAACATTGACAAACCATGCTAAATGGTGCTTTTTTATTGAAGGATTTCTATATGTGTTTGAATACTATATTCTTATTCCTCCAAATAGCATTACAATGACAGGCCTAAATATGCCAGATAATTTGTCTTTTCTTATTACATGGGGAGTTATCTTTATTGTTATTATACTAGCATTTCCAATTATAATTTTTACTCAAGAAACCTTTTTGTCAAAAATAGTTTGTAATTTGAAATCTCAGCAAATAAAAACTTTATCGAGTATTTTTAATGTAGTAAATGAAGAAAATTACGAACAATTTAATGAATTGAATTTACGCTATCAAATCATTAATAATCTAATTACTACGCCAGATTATCCTGTACATATACAACGTATAGGACCTGCTATTATATCAGCCGCAACTTTTATTCTTCATATATTTAACTTAATTAGCCAATATCCAGAATTAAAAAAGCTATTAGTCGATAGGTTGTTGGGAATTATTATGTAACCTTTCTTTGGCAATATTCATAATATCAGTATAAAATTTTTGAAAGTCTTGTAAGCATGAGTTATTCACTTGCATACTATAAAGCTTATCAAAATGCATTTTAACCTCATTTTCAATATCTATCAAATCTCTTTTGATAAGCACTTCGATATCATATTTTTTATATAGTTTAAGTATTGTTTCGATATTAATTTTACTAAATTTTAGTAGCTGCTTTTTTTCGTTTATTGAACAATAACCAAAGATATAAGGGAGAACTACGTTTTTTCTGGAATGTTCAAAATCCATATTTAGCGTTCCCTTATGCTCTATTAGATTATTGCTAGCGCAAAAAGGTTCTAAATCATTCATGGACTGAAAAAGATATCCTATTTTGTCTCCTAAATTCTTGATCATAGAAATAGTTTCAACTTCGGCTGGCATATTAGTCATATATCCTAATAAAAGACTGTTTCGGATTAAAGTTGATGTTTCTTTACAAATTATTGAAACTACATTTTTATAATTAAATTTTTGTTCTGTTGTTAACGTTAGTTCATTTAAACAACCACTAGCCATTTCTTGAAGGGTTTTTGCATATATACCACTAAATGAGTACGTTAAATGATTATATTTCTGAGAAAGTATATTGATTTTTTCGAACGCCTTACCTAGCATAAAGACGGAAAAAATAATTGTTTCTTCGGAAGAGTATTGAGTATGAAAAGATACTTTGTTATGTCTCTTTAAATCATAATCAATTAAATCATCTACAATTATTGAAACCTTATGCAATATTTCTACACAAATAGCTAATTCTGTAACATCTTCATTATCTAAATCTTCACTTTTTTGACTACTCAAGCCACTTCCCCAATAAACTAATAAAGGTCTAAGGTGACTTCCAATTCTTAGTTGTATAGCATCACTATAGGGTAATGCTATACCGTCTAAAAAATCAATCCATTTACCATGAAAAAGATGTTTACATGACAAATCATAATTTCCCATGATTTTATTATAGTACAAATTGTTTATTTCATTTTCCATAATTACCACCCTCCTACATACTATATTATTTTAGTGCATTAATGACCCCTGGAAGTAAGTGCAAAAAACTAGTCAATAATGTAACGACAAAAGAAATTATTTTATTGATGTAGCCTGGCGAATAATTTTTTTCCAACGAAATCTGCACTAACTGTATTATATTTAAAATTGACCAATATTTTTGAGGATAAGTACGTAAATCTTCTAACTGATATGATTTTAATAATTTCCCGCTAAAGTCCTGCTCAATGTACAAAATAATTTTATTTAAGCATCTACTTCTAAGCCAGGCTAAAAACGGAAGAATTAAGATTATACTTACAAATATAAATAACCAAATTATAATGCATTCTATTTTAAGCTCTTTAATCCAACTAGAAATATGAGATATACTTGATATTTTAAGCTCTTTAATCCAACTAGAAATATCAAATATACTTGAATGATCGAATTTGTCATAGTTTGCAATAAAGAAGATGGAGTTTTCTAAAACAAAAAGAATACTTACAATTAGTGCAGCATTTTTAAATGCTTTGTGAAGATGAAAAAAATACTGTAACCACAAAGTTCTTTCTGGATATTCCATATCATATTCAATACTACTAATATTTTTTGAAATTTTGTATATTACTGCGGTTAATCTGACACATATTTCATAATTAATTAGCGCTAAATAGAAAGTTCCGCCCCCTATAAAGAAAATATATAATCCCATTAGATTCATTTCTATAAATTTCAAATGATATATGCAAACAAAATATGCGACAACCATTATGATATATATGACAGAAATCAAAAAATTGGTTTCATCAGGAAAAAGTAATAAACAGTGATTTCTTATATCATTAGCATTAGAATTTTTAAAATCATGTATCTCTTTTAAGAAAAACCGTAAAAGCAATATAATAGATGCTAGCATAATAAGCAATATCGGGAATAATAAGTAAAAAAATGCATAAGGTTCAAAGAAATGTAGACAGATCCCCATAATTGCAATGACAGACATTCCGACAAATAGCTTAGTGTTGCTAATCTTTTCTTCTACCAAATTTGATATTTTACTTACAATCATATGGAAAAATCTCCCTTGTTCTACTTCATAGTGGAATAATCAGGAATTATCCTTCATTCA
>CAOKPF010000100.1 GCA_948470565.1 uncultured Clostridium sp. | reverse complement strand
GACAACAAGTAATATAGGAATAAATAAAGATGATAGTAGTTGGAATACAGCAAGTGAAATATCAAATAATGGCATAGTAACACTAGATACAGTAGTAGGAACAAGATATTTACAAGTACTTATTATAGATAATGCAGGAAATAAGAGGGTGTTTGTAAGTGGAAGTTATGTTTTTAATAATAGTATAACAACTAATGATATAGTATCAAATCCAAAAGAATACTATGGAGCAGAAGTTGTAAATTATACAACAGGAAATAGTACAGTAGCAGGATAAAATCGCGTATACTTCGTTTTAAGTATAATATTTTACATAATTTTTGACTGCATATTGTAAAAAGGCTATATTTTAGGATTTATTTGAATTTTAAATCAAAAAACCTGAAAAACAAATTTTATAATATTAAAACAAAATACTATTGTTTTATGTAAATTATATTATTAGTAGTTAAATTTTTATGATTTAGGATCGGCTCAAACGCACTAAACGCGATTTTATCCTGGTACAGTAGATGCAGCATTAGCAAAAGATGGAGTAAAATGGAAGATATTTTATGCAGGAGAAAATCCAGCAACAGGAGAAAATAATATATATTTGATAACCAGTAGTTTTGTACCAAATAGTACGATACCAAAACAAGATAAAATAAACAAAATTCCTTCTGATACAAAGTATCAAGTATACTTTAGTGGTACAATAGAAGATTATACAGGAAGTGCAAGTATAACAGATTCTAGAATAAAAGGATTAAATAACGATTATTTTTATGAGAAAGGGTATAGTAGTGAATATAATAATATGAAAATAATAGCATATTTGTTAGATATAAAAGAATGGAATAAGAATTATACAAATACTATATATGCAGAATATGCAATTGGAGGTCCAACAATAGAAATATTGTTAAAATCGTATAATCAAAAGTATGGTACAGTGTATGAGTATCAAGCAAGTAGTAAATATGGATATAGTATAAGAAAAGTATCAACAGATAGTTGGAGTAGATATGTATTAAATATGTTTGATACAAGTGATTCATTATACATATGTGAAATTGGTGGTATTAAAGCTGGTGGGATGTGGTTGTCATCTCCTACAAACGGAACTGAAAGTGGTGTAATGTCCGTGGGTTATAATGGAAAATTACAAGAGTGTGGCTATGGACTTCATACTCAAGCTTGTAGACCAGTAGTATGTTTAAAGTCTGATGTCAAATTGCAAGCTTCTGGAGGGGGATATATATTAAAATAAGTATATCTTAGTACTCGACACTTTTTATAGAAGCTTAGAGTATCAAGGATTGTAGACACAAAAATGTCGTCCAATAGAATGTAAAAAACTGGTAAAATAGATCAAAAATAAGATCAAAATTGCCAGTTTTGCTTAATATTAAAAATTTTATAGAAAGAAAGGATTGAGTAGTTAGGTAATACATGAAAAAAGCGCAGAAAGTTCCTATAAAAAATGATTTTTTTTGGAAAATTGTGTACTTTTACTTTCCACTTTTTCTGTACTTTTATTTTATCATAAACACAGATAACAATAAAGGAATATATAGACCCTTTTAAGGGTTGTTAGTAAAATACCGCAGGCGTCAAATCTAGTGACCTCTTAAGAGGTGGCTTGTAATAAGCCCTTATAGGGCGTATTAAAAACCCCCGGCTATGCCGGGGGATAATTATTTAGGACTTTTTTTACAGCCCCTTTGTTATAAGAAAATTTAAAAAACTCTTTTTCTAATGATATGTTTGTATTTATAAATAAGTCAAATGAACCTATTATAATGGATAATCTTCAAAAAAGGTTGAAAAGGATTAAAGAAAAGTTTAATAAAGAGTGTAGAGCTGCCAAAGACAGGAAAATATCAATTAAGCTTATTGATATGTGAGTAAAGTAGAAATAGCTGAAAATTTGAAAATATCATAGTTAAATAATTTGCATTTTTTTATCTACAATTTATTAACTATTATTTATATAGTTATTATTAAATTGTCTAATTTTGTCGAATAGATAATAAAGTAAAGGATTTGCTATATAATATAGTTGTATCAATAAGTATATGAGGGACAATAATTAAAGTTCTTAAAAGGAGGCGATCTATAAATATGAGATTGGTAAGAGCACCTACAATGATTTTTATTTTTTGTATCTATTGTAAAGTATGTTTAGTTATGTATAAGTATCATTAGGAGGTTTTTGTATGAAAAATATTTTTTTTAAGAAAGTCATTGCCATAGTTATGACCACTGCTTGTTGTGTTACAAGTAACACTGCTTTTGTGTCTGAGAGTGAGTTTGATGGATATTCAAAAATTTTCAATATGTCAGAAGAAGAACTACAAAAAATTTCAGATATATATGGAGAAGAAATCTTGGAAGATGCATATCAAGAATATCTTTTAAAAGATGAGCCAAAAATTGAAAGTTATTCATTAGAAGATCCTAATCTGCCTGTAGAACAGATAAGTTGGGAACAGTATTGGGAAGCAATTTCTCACGGTGTAAAAGGTCAGATATGGATTACTAAAGATGGTGGGGTTTTACCTGGCGATAGACTTAATCATGGACATGCTGGTATATTATATTGTTATTCAAATTACTATATAGCGTTTGTGGAACATGGTGGATATAGTTATAAGGGAAATGCTGGAGGAGAAACGCAGCCAGTTGGACTTAGTGGTATTTCCGAGTGGGATAATTTTGAAGGAAATAATGAAGTGCAACCTCCTTGGAAGAAAGTTCATACTTTACGGACATATAACGTGTCAACTCCAACGTCACGTAATGAAGGATTATTATATGATCCTTTGACAATGGCATCTGCTGCTGATTATGCTGCTACCAAATTAATTGGGTATGAGTATGCACCATTGTCATTAAAGGTGAGTATATCAACTGTAAACTGTGCAACATTAGTGTATAAAGCATATCTGAGATGTAACATATATGGAGGAACTTCAATAGAGCTTGGAAATGATAATAGTCCAACAGTTATCCTAATGGACTTAGTAGAAGATAATGATTTAGTATTAGCATATTCAGCAGGTTGGAGTGGAAATGCACATGAATGGAATCCGAAATAAAAAATTATTTTTAATTCCTGTTTTTGTACTGATAATAGTTTTTTTTACAAGTAAAAGTGACTTTATAAAGAAAAGTGGCGGTACAATTAAGGGAATATGTGTAAATATTACTTTACAGGATAAGCAAGAAAGTCCTTTTACATATGCAGTGAGAGAAAATGGTATAAAAAAATTAAAAGTGCAAAATTCTAATTTTGGTTTGGGCTTTGGGGATAGTGCGTCTCTTAAACAATATATTGAAGAGAATAATATTTCAGAGCAGGAATTTACCCAAAAGTATGGGTATGTTAGAGCCTATTTTAGAGAGGGTGATAAGCAATTATATGTACTCTCTTTATTGAGTAAAAAAACAGTTTGGAATTTACTGATAATAGAAAAATATAAGTCTAGCATTTTTAAACTTGCGGATATAACTGAAAATGTTGATGATAATAACTTTTCGTTTGTTTCAAAAATCGAAAAAAGATTGGATGACATATATATATATTTGGAATCAGGGATATATATTCTTAAAGAAGATTATAGTATATGTTCTATCTCGTTTGACTTAAACAACATTTTGCGGGAAATCTCAGAACAAGACTTAATACCATCAATTACAAGAATTGAATATATTTAAGATAAATTGTATGTTATATGTTTAACTGAAGATTTTAGATACTATTTAGTTGAACATAATATAATAAGTGGCGAAGATAAAAAATTTAAATTTAAGTATGTTCCACAATGTATAACTGTAATAGAGGATAGAGTTGTAATATTATCTTCTCATAATAACAAGATTTTTATAGATACTTTAAAAGCTGGTGAAATAAATTCAGAAGAAGTTACTGAAATTTCTAAGTTAAGATTAGATAGTTTTATGATTCAGACTTCTGCAAACAAACTAATAAGTAATGGCAACAATATATGTTTTGTAATGTCTAATTCTGATAATAGAGATAAGGCTTATATTTTCAATCTTAATTACAAATCTCTTAAATTAGAAGGATTTAAAGAAATAAAACTTGACAATACAAAATATTATCTGTATAATACTATCATATACAAAGAGTAAGTTACGTAGATATTTAATTTAATACATGCACCTTAATTATTAAAAATATGATTGATATTAAGGTGCATGTGTTGTAGATATTAATTATAAGGAGAAATAAAGTGAGAAAAATAATATTAATACTCATAATTATAGTGATTGTAATATATAATTATCCTAAATGGAGAGAAAATTATGTAAAAAAGTTTGACTTAGTTATGTATATAAGTCGCAATGATTTGGGAAACGTTGAATTTTATAAAAAAGGTAATAAAATAACAATACTATATTTAGAGGCACATTTACTTCGTCACAATACATCCTTTTATACAAAATATAAATATGATAAGACGATTGAATATAATAAATTTGAAGAAATATTACAATATATTAATAAAACTATTGGTACCAATTATACTGCAGAGAACATAATTACAAATTTTGAAAATAATAAAGAGATTGTTAAATTACGTGGTAAAATAAATGATGAAAATTTTAAAAAAATATTAAGTTATATAGAAAATATATAAAAAAAGCATATTATTAAATCGGAATATGTATAGTATTAGGGACGTTCCATAAATAAATGTTACAATTTTTATGTAAAGTTTCTAACTT
>CAOKPF010000099.1 GCA_948470565.1 uncultured Clostridium sp. | reverse complement strand
AGGACTTTCAGTCCGCAAAACAAGCTCTGTACTTTAAGTGCAGAGTTGTTGACTAATAAATTCATTTGAAACACATGGAATTGCTGTTTTTGTTCCATTAATAATTATGATTGTTGGCATATATTTAATAATTTATAATTTTCTTAATAAAGAATGAAGAATTGGTAGAGAGGGGAGAGAATATGAAGGTTAATTTGCTTGGGACAGGCTCAATTTATTCTAAATCAAATTGTGCTAGTCTAATTATTGATAACAATATTTTAATTGATATAGGACCAGGAGTAGTAAAGCAGTTGTTAAAACAAGAATATGATTTAAGTGATATAGATACAATATTAATTACACATTTACATTCTGATCATATTTTAGAGTTTCCAGTATTTATATGTAATATTGACGTTTTAGGGATTGATCATAAAATAAATATGTATACTCCTAAGGGAGGAAAAACTAAATTTTTAGAATTACTAGATTTGTTGTATGGTGAGTATTTTAATACATTTGTTAATAAATATATAAATTTTATTGAGATTACGGATAATATGTCATTTAATATAAGTGAGTATACTATCAAGGTTAGGGAAGTTATACACGCAGGATTTGAAAGTTATGGATTTGTAATAAATAATAAGCTTGGGATAACTGGAGATAGTCAAATATGTGAATCTGTAGAAAAAATATTTAATGAAACCGAAGTTTTAATTTGTGATTGTTCAAAAATAGAGGGCGATGTATATCATATGGGATTTGATAATGTACAAAAGTTACATAAATATGATTTTAGTAAAAAGATTATTTTAACTCATTTTAGAGATGAAACAAAAGAGTATGTAAAAACTATAAAATTAGATAATATATTTGTTGTTGAAGATGGGGATAAATTTGAGTTGTAATAGTAATAAAAAAAGAATACTGTAGTTTTATAGATATACTTATGTATGTATAAAATTACAGTTTCTATTTTTTATATTAAAATGATTTTATATATTTATATTATTATATCTAACTTATATTACTTTAATATTTCTGATATAAGACTTTCTATATCTAATTTTTCTATATCTTCTATATTTATAACTTTTCCTAAATTTATACTATTTGATTTTAATTCTTCGTATTCATTTTTTAAATTGTTATAGTTATATTCAAAATATGGTTCATATTTATCTTTTTTCTTAGGACAATATGAGGTTAAGTAATGTGAAGGGTGTCTTTCTTCTTTTGAATACTCCCTTTTTTGTAGCCTATTCCATATGGTATCAAAGTTTTTTGCAAACATATTAATTGTACACATTTCGTAGTTATATTGTGTACTTAAATTATTAAAAAATTCCTTCCATTCTATTTTAAATGGCCTTTCTAATATAATTAGTTCATCTTTTCTTCTCATACATTCTTCTATTATTTTTTTGTAGAAGTCTGTTTTTAACGTACGTATATGATTTTTTTCATCTATATTTTTAAAACCTGTTATATCATATATACATTCTTTTAGTTTATCTGATGATAGTAAAGTGCTGTTTTCTATTTTTTCATATAATATTTTTGCTAGTGTACTTTTTCCAGTGCCACTTATTCCTGTTATTATAACTAATTTTTTCATATATACCTCCTATTTAAAATAGTATATCATAAGTTCTAAATTTTTCAATATTATTTTTGATATTTGTATAGCATATGTATGTTTATGGGGCGAAAGTTGTTCGAAGAGTTAAAAAAGTATTAAATTATATTATTGTTAGTTATTAAGTAGAATTACTAAAAGAATTAATAATTCAAGGTAAGTCAAAAGGGTTTAGATGAATTTGTGAAAGACTTTCTATTTAATTTAGTTTATTCTCCAACTAATATTGAAAATAAACTATTCAATATTAGAGATAAAAATGATTATATTATTTTACATACAGCTATAATTGAAGATGTTGATGTATTTATAACTGAAGATAAATACTTCAACAATATTGATATGGACAAGTCAGAAATTATGAATGTAACTGAATTTTTAGAAAAATATTAAAATTAACGAACACTCTAAATTTTATTAAAATAATAAATTCAAGAGTATTTTGTTTTATTATTTTATACATCTAAAGTAGCTTTTTAGTATTACATATCTAGCTAGATGCCTATTTTTATCATTATAGATCTTTGAACCTTTTTATTTTTGGCGAAAAATTTAAATAGGTTTGAAGTATTTCATATTTCTCGGTTTTAGATAAGTCATAAGATATATCTTCTTGTATAATAATCCACTTTTTCTGTACTTTTATTTTATCATAAACAATTGGTATATAATAAACTAAAAGATTTTTAATAAATTCTTTAAAAAATGTTGATAATTTTATGAAAATAACATATAATATTAGTAAGGAAAGTAAGGAATAAAGAAAGGATGTGATTTTATGGAATTAGCAAAAGTAACTACAAAAGGTCAAGTAACTATTCCAAAATCAATAAGAGAATTATTAGGTTTAAAAGAAGGAAGTAAAATTCTTTTTATTCAAAAGGGAAAAGATATAGTAATTCAAAATTCCGCAATGATAGCTTTGGAAAAAATACAAAATGCATTTGATGGCGAAGCAGATAGATTAGCTTTAGAAACAGAAGAAGATGTTGTAGAGATGATAAAAGAATTTAGAAAAAATAGAAGGAAGGATTAGTGTGAGAGTTATGTTAGATACAAACATTCTTATTTCTGCATTTGTATTTAAGAGCAAAAAAATGAATCAACTAATCTATAAACTTTCTAAGTAACATGAAATAATAATTTGCTCATATACAGTTGAAGAACTAAAAGAATTAATAAATTCAAAATTCAAGGTAAGTCAAAAGGATCTAGATGAATTTGTGAAAGACTTTCCATTTAATTTAGTTTATTCTCCAACTAATGTTGAAAATAAACTATTTGAAATTAGAGATAAAGATGATTATATTATCTTACATACAGCTATAATCGAAGATGTCGATGTATTTATAACTGGAGATAAAGACTTTGACAATATTGATATAGACAAGCCTGAAATTATGAATGCAACTGAATTTTTAGAAAAATATTAAAATAAACAAACACTCTAAATTTTATTAAAATAATAAATTTTAGAGTATTTTGTTTTATTACTTTATACATTTAAAGTAGCTTTTTGGTATTCCATATCTAGCTAGATGCCCATTTTTATTATTATAAATCTTTGCAGCCTTTTTATTTTTGGCGAAAAATTTAAATAAGTTGAACTATTTAATATTTCTGGGTTTTAGATAAGTCATAAGATATATCTTCTTGTATAATAATTTACTTTTTCTGTACTTTTATATTATCATATATAATTCACATATTTATTCGATACTTTTAATGATTAAGTTCATAAAAAATGGAATTGTACAGTTTTTTTGGAATAAATATTGATAATTTTGTTTTTAGTATATAATATTATTAGTTAAATTAGGAGGTTTACAATGGAAATTGAAAGAAGCTACTATTTAAATAAATTAATTTCAGAAAGGAATAACAAACTTATAAAAATAGTTACAGGTATTAGAAGATGTGGAAAATCATATTTGTTAGATCCAATTTTTAAAAATTATTTGTTAGATAATGGGGTAGATGAAAATCACATAATTAAATTGGAACTAGATTCTATTGAAAATGAAGAATATACTAATCCTAAAAAACTTTATAAATATGTTATGGAAAAAGCAGTTGATAATGATACTTACTATGTTATTTTAGATGAAATACAAAAAGTAAAAGATTTTGAAAGTGTCTTAAATAGTTTTTTAAGAAAACCAAATCTTGATGTATATGTAACTGGTAGTAACTCTAAATTTCTATCATCGGATATCATTACAGAATTTAGAGGACGTGGTGATGAAATAAAAGTTTATCCACTTTCTTTTTCTGAATTTATGTCTGTTTATAACGGTAATGAAATAAATGGATTAAATGAATATATAAATTATGGCGGTCTTCCTTTAATAACTACTTTTGGAAGTGCAGAGGACAAAATTGATTATTTAAACTTTCAAAAAGATAATGTATATATCAACGATGTTATTGAAAGAAATGATATTAGAAATAATGAAGAATTAAAAATTTTAATAGAAATAATATCCTCAAGTATTGGTTCTCTTATCAATCCAACTAAGTTATATAATACATTTATTAGTAAAGGAAATAAGAATATTACCAATAAAACAATAGCGTCATATTTAAAATATCTTGAAGAATCATTTTTAATAGAAAAATCTAAAAGATTTGATGTTAAAAGAAAAAAATATATAGAAACGCCATCAAAATATTATTTTGTAGATATTGGTATTAGAAATAGTTTAATTAATTTTAGACAATTAGAAAAAACTCATATAATGGAAAATATTATATATACTGAACTTCGTAGACGTGGTTTTAATGTTGATGTTGGAATTGTAGAGAAAAGAAATAATTTAGAAAATGGTAAAAAAGATTATAAGCAATTAGAGATTGATTTTGTTGCAAATAAAGGTAGTGATAAATATTATATTCAATCTGCATACAGTATAGAAGATAAAAATAAAAGAGAACAAGCATTACAATCACTTTTAAATGTAGGTGATAATTTTAAGAAAATGGTAATTGTGTATGATAGTTTTATAAAATGGCAAGATGATAATGGTATAATTTATATTAGTATTTATGACTTTTTACTTAATGAAAATAGTTTGAAAGAAGCCTAAATAAAAACCTACTAGCAAATTTGTAATATTAGTAGATTTATTTTATATAAAAACTCTCATATGGGAGTATAAATTCAGTGGAGTAGACGTCGTAGTTGTCTACAACTTTTTTCTCTTAATGATAGATACAAATATCAATCAATTTATTGTCTTTACTTTAACATAGATATTATAATTTTGCAAGTACATTTTGAAAGTTATCGACCATTTTTATATAAAATATATTAAAATTGGTCGATAACTTGGCTTTTATATAAAAATATAATTATGGTGATTATATGGAAAAAACATATAAAAGAGAAAGTTATTTAAATAAAATTCGTGGATTTTATAAAGATGATATG
>CAOKPF010000098.1 GCA_948470565.1 uncultured Clostridium sp. | reverse complement strand
TGATTATTAATTAGAGATAATTAACGATTATATCTACTATTTTATAGTTCAAAATTAGAAAGGAATTAAAGTAATGTTAAAGGATATATATTCATTAGGAATCCATATTGGTCACGACCGCTGTGCTGCATTAGTAAAAAATGGTAAACTAATTGCATCTTTAGCTCAAGAGAGGATTGATCGAATTAAACATTCCGATTCTTCTGAAATTCCATATGAAGTGATTGATAGTTTGCTTAATTATTGTCAAATTAATATCTCAATGATTGACTATATTGGAATTACCTTCTCATCTGTAAATGCATATGAACTAGAACAATATTATCGTGAAGAATTAGAAGCACATTATCATATTTATGCATTTGAATTAATTCCTATTTCGCATCATTTAGCACATGCAGAATCTGCATTTTGTACTTCAGATTTTACAAAGGCATTAATATTGGTTGCTGATGGGGGTGGTGATAACCACGGAATTATGACAGAATCAGAAAGTCTTTATATTGGATGTAATAATAAAGTGTCATTATTAGAAGCCAGATATCAAGTGCCACCTATTAATACAATATATAAAAAGCAAAATTATATTTATCCATTTATGAATAAAGAGTCTCTTCATAATCCTATTAGTATAGGAAGAAAATATGAACAAATCACATATTTATTAGGATTCAAGTGGGGAGAATGCGGAAAAACTATGGGATTAGCTTCATATGGAAAATCAATGTTAGATTTTTCTAAATTGAAAATTAATTCTTTAGATTTTGATTTACAATTTGGTTTTTTAATCCAAGAGCTCTATGTTAAGTATCTAGAATCAGGGGTTAATTATTTTGAATTTCTTGATAAAGAGGCTATCAATATTGCACAGACTGTTCAAGACTTAACAGAAACAGTTCTTATTCAATTAATAAAGTATATAATTCAAAAGTATAATATCAATGATATCTGTTTATCCGGCGGAACATTTTTAAACTGTATGCTAAATCACAAATTGTTAGAAGTTATTCCCAATTTACGTTTACATATATGTCCCGCAGCTGGTGATGATGGGCAAGCTGTTGGAGCTGCATTTCATGCTTATAAAAAAAGTGGAAAATTAGTAAATAATAGCAGCAAAGTTCTTCCCTATTTAGGGATTAGTTATACAAACAATGTAATCAAAAAAGATTTGGATTTGTTTAATCTAAAATATACATATTATGATGATAGTGATTTATGCAGACATCTTGCTCAATATATTTATTGCAATAAAATTGTCGCTATTGTAAGAGGAAGAAGTGAATTCGGACCTCGTGCATTATGTCATAGAAGTATTTTAGCAAACCCCACATGGGAGGGAATGAAAGATCATCTAAACAAAGAAGTAAAGCATCGGGAATATTTTAGACCATTCGCACCCGTTGTCATAGAGGAGGAAGCTTACAAGATTTTTGATTTAAAGCAAGAATCACCATATATGCTTTTGGCTTGCAGAGTTAAAGATGAGTTTATCTCAAAAATTCCATCTGTAACGCATATTGATAAAACAGCTCGTGTCCAAACAGTAAGTAAAATACAGGAACCCTTTATACATGACTTATTATTACAATTTGAAAAACTTTCTGGAGTGCCTGTCTTGCTTAATACTTCATTTAATGATAATGGGGAGCCTATTGTCGAATCCCCATCAAATGCAATACAAACTTTTTTAAATACTAATATTGATATTTTAGTTCTCGAAAATTATATTATTGAGAAATAAAATTACTATGGGTGTCCCCCATAGTAATTTTATTTCTCAGTGTATTACGATATAATATCCTGTATGATCATCATATAAAGGATATTGAAATTTTTCGTCTAGAAGTATCAGCTTTTTATCTTCAATGCGTCTTATATTTTTTTTGAATATATCTATATTTTTATTGCACGAATAATAACAATCTTTTCTTTTCGAACAATCAAAATCACATGTTTGGTTACTCTTATAATAACTTAATTTATTTAAAAAGTGATACAAACGTTGTTCGTCTCCATAACTATAAATAAATTTTGCATAATTTGTAATTGATATGATATTACCGTAACAAAAGTCTAAATTACCTAAAAATATCAAATTTTGTTTTACCAAAAAGTCTAACATCGTATCAAAATATTTCAAAGTGTATTCCGCTAAAAGTCCTTCTCTTATTGATATAACAGCTTTCAGGTTGTAAAAATAATTCATTAATTTTTCACATCCATATCGAACACTAGCATTTATTCCATCATTAATATACTGTTTCGATATCGCTATATTGGAATTATCTTCTGATAAATAATATAATGCAGCTAATAAAAGATTGCATCGAATGATTGTGAATGAATAGTTATTATCAATTGCTTCTGTAAGCAGTTCTTTAGCATCTTTTATATATTTTGAGAAATCTCTCTTGTTAGTTGCAAGCATTACATTTGCACCCACTATTGAAACATTATTGTGGCAATTAATTCGATACGCATTGTCGTATGTCATGATTTTGCGTGCTTGTTCCATATATTCGATAGAAAGTTGAGTATCACTATAATAATTGATTTTAGCTTTCATCATTTTAGATAAGCTAATCAATTTAGAGTCATCTAATTCATTTGCAATTTCTTCTGATAAAATATTATATTTCTCGGCAAGAGCCTTATGATTATATCTTGTATAAAGACTGGCAGTTCTATCAAATAAATCAAATCGACTTTCTAACGAGAATTGATTAGAATCAATTCTTTCTTCAGCCAATAATTCAAGGAACGATTGTTCGGCTTGTTTCAAATTAGCAGCAGTTAATTCGGTATGTGCTCTTAATTGTAATATTGTATTTTTTAGTTTATTATTCTCTGAGTGATTTTTATTTATTTTTTCCAATGCTTTATTTATAGAAGTAATAGTAGTACCATAATCCATATTGTGCATTGGAATATATACAGATGCTTGTATAATTTTTTCTTGCAACATACCGTTAGCTTTTCTTTTAGCCAACTGATAGATCTCATCCAAATATTCAAAATATTCGCTTGACAAATTAGTTGAAGAGATATTTTTAATATTGTCTATATCATTCATTATAGGAGAAAAAAGCTGCTCCGATCGTAAATAGTTTTTCGCATAAAAGTAAACTTTAGCTTTTTGAAAACTCGTTAAATATATTAATATACCTTTGAATTTTTTTATGATTATTTGACTAATACGTATTATGTTACGCGAATTTTCCAATTCCTTATTAAAAAATAAGAATAATGTTTCATGATCAAATCTTATATCTCCATTATCATCGTATGTTAAATAGTGTTTACGAAAAAGCAAATCAATGGATCCCTCATTTTCTTCACTTCCCCAATATTCTTCAATGATTTCTTTAGGAGCCGTAATCCCAAACAGGCAAAGTATTCGTAAAAAATCAGTATATCTTTGCCCTTCTCTTAATTGCATCAATTTTTCCTGTCGTTTTTGAATTAAATTTTCTATCTTTTCAGGAATATATTTATGGCTAGAAAAAGTATTAACATTTGTCATCCCGACAGTACTTCTATTAAGCAATGTTGCAAAATCAATTTCCAAAAGATATTCTATAAACTGTACAATAAAAAACGGATTTCCTTTGGAAACTTTTGTAAGTCTTTCTAATACGAGTGAAGGTATATCTTTTATGACTGATTTGATAAACAATTCACAATCATTTTTTGATAATCTTTCTATATGAAATCTTTTTGAATTGTTTTTTAGCCAGTTGGCGCATGAAAAGAAGGCTTCATTATATACAGTGTCATCTTCTCTACCAGCAATAATGAAAGCACAAGGATATTTTTTTATTGATAATACCAGATCTTTTAGTTCTTCATAAAAATCATCTGAAGAATTATGCAAATCCTCAATAATTACTAAGTATTTAGAATATTTGTTTTTGTCAAAAAGCGTTGTCAAATCATCCCAGGATGATTCTTTATTATCAGAATTTATTATTTTTAATTCTTTATATAGTGCTTTTTTTAAAGAAACCTTATTTCGTTTGTTGCATAGAATATATGAAATTACATAATTTGTATCAAAAACTTTTTTGACAATTTCATCAATAATACGTGTTTTTCCTATTCCTGCTTCGCCATATATATAATAAAATTGTGAAGTTGCTAAACATAATAGATCGTTGTATATATCATTTATTATTTTTTTATGTTGACTTCCTGTTAATGGTGGAAGAAAGTCCGGAATAACTTCTGGATTTTTTATATTCAAAAGTTGTGACTGATTATTATATGTTACATTTAGTTTAAAATCATCTATTCCATCATTGTAGATTCTCTTTACTAGGAAACGTAAACATATTCCTTGATGAGCAGGTACTAATTTTTCATTGAGTTTTTCTTCAATATTCCAATTCCTATTTGAAATTAGATTTATTTTTATATTTGTAGGTTTATTTGAATAATTTTTTACATCAAAGTATAACTCAAAACAATTTCTGCCTTCTATTCTTCCTTTCCTTATTTGATATTGTAATTGAAGCTGACATGCATGAGGAATATATGTAACATTTCCCTTAATCTTATACACAGAATTGATTAAAAATTGAAGTAAAAAATATTGATCAAATAGATAAAATTTGCAGTTAACTTTTTTGAATTCTGTAATTGCTTTATAAAATGCACTAGGGACTATAGTTCCATTAGTAGCCAATATAAAGTAGTCTAATTCCAATTCATTATTCGTAATAATATTTTTTGCAAATTTATCAAACGCAATTTTATTATAATTTGTGGATTTACATTCAATAACTATTTTTATGTTTTTTTTACCGTTTAACGAAAATTTATTTCCCATTAGCAAAAATTCAATGGGGGATTCTATATAAATATCAATCCCATCGTCTCTTGTACGAGAAGTTTTTACAATTCGTAAGTCATCTTTGTAATAAGGTTCTAACTCTTTTGCCAATATAGTATAGATATAATCTTCAAAATCTTGCCCAGAACAATCTTCAAAATTCCAAAATTGATTATTAAAATTTTCTGTTATATAACTCACTGTTGTAAGCATATTTTTCTCTCCGTTTATATTTATAAAAGTAGACGCTATAAATAATAATAAACG
>CAOKPF010000097.1 GCA_948470565.1 uncultured Clostridium sp. | reverse complement strand
TGGTGCTAGTTGCTGTCTATTTTTCAGAAAATTATTTTTTTACTCTTAATTCCTGTACATGCTATAAGAAAGTATATCTATAATTAAATTGCATTTGTATAAATAATTATAATAATAAAAATCGTGAAAAATAATCAATTCACGATTTTTAAATTATGTAATTTATTTTATTGTAGGTTTTGCAAATAAAGAGGCTATATATCCAAATACGATAGCAGCTGTAATTCCAGCTGAGGTAGCCTTTACGCCACCAATAAATATTCCAAGAAACCCTTTTTCATCAATAGCTTCTTTAACTCCATTTGCCAAAGAATATCCAAATCCAGAAATAGGAACAGTTGCACCTGCCTTACCAAACTCAGCTATAGGTTCGTATATACCAATTCCCGTAAGTATTACTCCCATTGTTACAAAAATTACAAGAATACGACCAGGCGTAAGTTTTGTTTTATCTATTAAAATTTGACCAATACTACATATTATTCCACCAGTTAAAAATACTTTTAAATAAGTACATAACATATTCATATCCATATTTTACACCTCGTTTTCTATAGCTACTGCATGCGCAATACCAGGTATAGTTTCACCTTGCATTGAAGATACAGGACTCATTAAAGCACCTGTTGCGGCTATTAGTATTTTGTTTAAATTTTTAGCTTGTAACTCTTTAAAGAAATAACCACTAAATACACTTGACATACAGCCACAACCACTACCACCACAATGTGTATCTTGTGTGGCATCATCATATATAAGTACTCCACAATCCTTATGAATAGTACTTATATCAACACCTTCTTTTTTAAATAAATCTACAAGTATATCAGAGCCCAATACACCAAGATCTCCAGTAATAATTGCATCATAGTAATCAGCATTTCTTCCTGTATCATTTAAATGTGTCGCAATAGTGTTGTATGCAGCTCCCGCCATAGCAGCACCCATATTAGTCATATCAGTAATTCCCATATCAATTATTTTTCCTGGTGTTACATATGTTACATATGCACCAGTTCCAACTACGTCTTTAGGAACAACTAATGCAGCACCACTAGCAGTAGTTGTACATTGTGCAGTAGGACTTTTTTGATTGCCATGTTCAAGTGGCATTCTAAATTGTCTTTCAGCAGTACAAAAATGTGATGAGGCAGCAGCTATTGTTTTTGTAGCATAATTTGCATTAACAAATAATGATGCAAGGGTAAGTGATTCTGTAAAAGTGGAGCATGCTCCATATAGCCCAAAGAAAGGAATACCTAGATCACGCATACAATATCCAGATGAAATACATTGATTAAGTAAATCTCCTGCAAAAATATAATCAATGTTACTAGAATTCATACCTGCTTTTGCAATTACATTTTCAATACAATTTTTTAACATTTTTCGTTCTGCTTTTTCAAAACTATCTTCACCAAAAAATATATCATCGGTATTTAAATCAAAATATGAGCTTAATGGTCCTTGCATTTCTTTTGGACCTACCATACTAGAAGTCATAAGAATTTTTGGTGTAGTTTCAAGTTTTATAGTTTGTGTTCCAATTTTCATATTAACCTCCTAACATTGTAATTTTGAGTAACCAGTATATAATGCCATAGATAAATGATGCAGTAATACCATATACTAGTACAGGTCCTGCAACTTTAAACATATTTGCTCCTAATCCTAAAACATATCCTTCTGTTTTAAATTCTATTGCAGGAGAAACAATTGAGTTTGAAAAACCTGTAATTGGTACAGCAGAACCAGCACCACAATATTTCCCTATTTTAGAATATACATTTATTGAGGTAAGAAATGCACCTATAAATATTAGTATAACTGAACAAATTGCACTTGCCTCAGTTTTTGCTATTCCATAATGCATTGCTATATCAGCTATTATTTGTCCAATAATACAAATAATTCCACCAGAGATAAAGGCGAGTATAAGATTCTTAAGTATAGGACTTTTTTTTGCTTTACTGTCTACATACTGTGAATATTCTTCTTTTGTCATATTTACATTTGTATTCATTATTATCACCTAAATTTATTATGTGCAAAAACAAAAATTTTATAAAAAAAATTGAAAAAGGTAAAAAAATATCGAAAAAAATCAAAAATCTGAAAAAAATAATAGGAATATAAAAACCATATTCCTATTATTAAAATTAATGAGCAAATTCGATTTTTTTTGTTTTACGTAATTTATTATTTTTATATAACTTGCTTTTATTTTTTTTATATTGATTAGCTGATCTTAATTTTGAGTGATCATAAAAGTTTGTTATATAGCTTGTAACATAGTTTGGAGCTGTGATATTATAACCAGTATTTCTATCTAATATATATACATCAAAATTATTAGATTTACTTTTTAATTCAGTACATAACATATTTTTTTGTGCTGTTTCACCATGTGTTAAGAAAACATTTGAAATACTATTAAATCTACTTAAAAAATTTAAAGTTTGTTCAAATTTTACATGGTGTGAAAATTCGCTTGTACTTTTAATTGTAGCATTAACTGGTATATTTTGGCAAGATAAGCGTACAGTATTACCAGTTTTGCAATGTTTTAATATACTGCCTAAAGTATTATCTGCTGTATAGCATGTAAATATTACACTAACATCACTTCTATGCAAGGTATTTTTTAGATAAAATTTAATAGATCCAGCATCAGCCATTCCTGAACCTGCTAATAAAATTTTTGGATTTGGTGCTAATAGCGCTGTAACATAGTCATCTTTTTTTAGTATTTTTACATTTTTTGGCATAAAGTGATTTATTTCTTTATTGTGCAAATATATATTATTTAGGTACTGCTTTCCAAGTTCTGTATGGATATAAATAGGAATGAAGTTTGATAATTTTCCACAATCTTGTAATTTCTTTAGCCTAAGTAAAACTAATTCTAGGCGTTCCTGAGTTATAACTGGTAATTCAATAAATTTGTTTTTTGAAATTTCCTCTTGTATATAGTTATCAAATACATAAGGTATACTAGACAAACTTTTTGTACCATACGTAGATTCTTGTACTATATTTAAGTTATCTAAATTTAGTACCCATTCAGGAAAGGCTTTTACTTTAAAAAGTTCATTGTTTGGATAGTAATCGCCAGTTACGAGAATATTTATATCTGGATATTTAGGACAAGAAATTTGTAATAATATACAAGCTGCACCATATAAATGCCCATTACCAAGTAAGGTTAAAGTTATATATTTCGAAATTTTTTGTGGCGAGTTATATTCAATACCATTTAGTAATGAAACTGTATTATCAACGTCTTTTTTTTCATATAACATTGGGATACCTAAATGATCGTATTCGTTTTTCATAATTTTTACACTATCATTTAGTGATATTGGGATTGATATAGTGCATGGCTTTGAACACCGGATTTTTGAGTAATACCCATTTTTTACCAATAAAGGTAATTTTTCAATATGGTCTAAATGTGAGTGAGTAACTATGACATTGCTAATTTCTGATGGTTCAAAATCAAGACTATTGTTCAAAGCTTTATATTTGCTTTCTTGAATGCCTCCATAATCTATAAGCAAAGTTTCTAGTTGTTTACTTGGGCGTTTAATTTTTAGTATCAAACCAGAGCCAGTTACCTCAGGACTTAAAGATTCTAATGCTACTGTAAATTTTTTGCTCATGTAATTCCTCCTTTTTATTTTGTAAGTCTGCAAAATATTACATAAAACATATCTGTATTATATCAATATATTAATTAGAAGTCAATAATAATATTAATATTATTAGAATATGTTTTCAGTTTTATCGAGAGTTTTTATTTTTATATGTCTAGTACATAAATATTTTGCATTAGATTTTGATCATATATATTAATTATTTTTGTATTATTTGGTATTGTAAATGCTGGTCTTACACCAAATTTTGCATTATCTCCTGTGGTTGTAATTCCTCCTGTATATCCAACTATAAAATATTCAGACGCAAAATATGCTGTTCTTGTCCAATATGGGCTTTCTATTCCACTATCATTGAAAGCTATTAAATTATTATTATTAAAATATTTTAGTTTCATTGTATTTTTAGTTTTGTTATCGTGATTTGCTCCACTATAATTTAATTCTGTAAGTGATAATATAAAAAATTGTCTATTTATTTCATAATTATGATATACTCCTTTTTCATAGCCGTATTCTGAGAAATTTAATTCTGTATTACATATTTTTTTTAATAATTTAGTGTCAAATCTTTCTAAAAATTCCCCTGTTAAATATTTATCTATTTTTGTTTCTTGATATTTAGTGTCATGTTGCATTTCTAACCATCCGTCATAAATTCTATCTATGGCAATGGTTCCATTATAATCTTCAATATAGTTACTTCCTCCTACAACATTTTTTCTCAAACAAAGTGCATTATTGGTACCATTATAATTATATGTTAATACTAAATAAGGTATATATTCGTTATATTCTTTTATATAAATTGTATAACCTAATGTAGAATTATAATCATATGATATATATCCTATTGTGTTTTCTTCTAATATTGGGGTATTTATCATTGTAATAATTGTTGGCATAATTAATAAAATGATTATTGATAATGCAATTATAATAAGTGTTTTCCATTTTCTTTCTTTAAATAACTTTATTACTTGTTTTATAACTACATATGTTCCCCATATTACAAGATCTATAATAACTGATATAAGTAAAAAAGCTAACATAATAAATATTGAAATTACAGGTAATGATATATATCCAAATATTCTTATTACTGGTGCAAAATCAGAACCATCAATGTCCATTTTTGGTAAGTTACCTAATCCAAGCATTAGATGTCCACATATATATAAACCACATAATAAGCATATTATAATTATGGCAATAGTTATTATAGTTAATATAGTATGTGATTTTTTTTTAATTATTTTTTTCATTAGTATATTACTCCTTTTTAATTATTATAATAATTTAGTTTTTTACATAAACATTTTATATTTTTTCCAAATATATTATATCACATAAGCAGTTATATATTAATTGGTTTTTATATTATTTTGTATGTTTTTTTATTCTAAAAATATTTTTTTATTTAATGAATAATAATACATATGTATTATTGAAAAAGAAATATATTATAAAATTACATAAAACTATTTATAATACAACTTTTTACAAAAAAATACTAAAAGTACTTGACTTTTAATATAAAATCTCATTTTAAACACTTTTAAAAGAGTAAAAATCCCCTATGCCTTGT
>CAOKPF010000096.1 GCA_948470565.1 uncultured Clostridium sp. | reverse complement strand
AATTTTTTTATGTTACATTTCTGTTACAAAATAGAAATTTGATTAAATTCCCCTGACGTTCTAACGAATAATTTGACATAACTACAATTTTATGATATACTTATTCACACAATAAATATTTTTTCCCAAATAATTTTGGAGAAATGGAGGATATTATGTTAAATCTAATTTACGAAAAAAGAACATCTAAATTTCCAATCAACGTATTATATCAAAAAATAATATGTGATGAAAAATTAAGAATTATTACATATGAAAAGAAAGAACATAATAATAATAAAAATGTTTCATATATATATTCTGATGATGGCTACTTATCTGAGGTAAAAATTGATACTGATGATAAATATAACTTTAAATTCTTAAAATTAAATTCAAATAGAATGATAATAGAAAGATCAACTCATGGTGTAAGAGAAAATTATGACTATGATGGTAATTTATTAATTAGTTCTGACGGTTTTTGCGCAGGCCCAGACTATGAGTATTCCTGGTATAGAAAATTTATATACAAGAATAATGAATATGACCATACAGAAGAATTAACAAGTAATAAAAATGAACCTACAATAAATTACAATCAACCTAACCCACAAAAATACGAAGATATAGAAATTGACGAATTTTATAACGAATTTATTAATGCATTAATAAATGGAGATGTAATAGTTAAGTCTGATTTTATTTCAAAGAAAATTAATGATAGTAAAGTTCAAATTATTATACTTTAATAGCAGAAAATTTGATTTTTTTCCACGATATCTCTTTTGCAGAAAACTATTTTCAAATTCAAAGAGATAAACTCACAAATAAGGAAAGACAAATTGAATTTGATCGTGCAAGGGCAATTCTTAAAGTAGCTATCACATATAATGCCACACTAGAGTGTACAAGTTATACTAAAGAAAAACTATATTTTACATTAAGCTTTGTTGATGCTAAACAAGCAGATGAATTTATACATAATGTAGATAAAATGGTTAGAAGCTCGATTATGAAATAAAACATTTTTTTAAAACTGGTATATAGATTTACTTTTCTATATATCAGTTCTATTTTATATCTAAGAAAACTAAAAAATTAAATATACAAAAATCTACTAAATACACTAACAGGATAAAATCGCGTATACTTCGTTTTAAGTATAATATTTTACATAATTTTTGACTGCATATTGTAAAAAGGCTATATTTTAGGATTTATTTGAATTTTAAATCAAAAAACCTGAAAAACAAATTTTATAATATTAAAACAAAATACTATTGTTTTATGTAAATTATATTATTAGTAGTTAAATTTTTATGATTTAGGATCGGCTCAAACGCACTAAACGCGATTTTATCCTGATACACTAAAATTTCTATTTGACATATAATAAGAACTATGATATAATCATTAAAAATAATTGCAACTCAAAAAATAATTTTTATCATTATTAAGGAGGGATTCTATGGATTTTTACGAACTTACTAAACATGAAGATAATTCAAGAATTACTGTTGTATGTGACTCAAACTATATAATGCATATGTATTGTATATATGATTCTTTGCAAAATATTTTGCTTGAAAAATCATTTACTTATGATAAAAGGGGATATTTGCGGCAAATTGAGAGCCGTGGTAATGGCATAAAGAAAGTCAAAATATTCAATACAAATGGATACCAAATTGGTGAATTTTTAGACACTCTTAGTCTATGTGAGCTTTCAAAATGGCAAATAGAGCCAGATGGGAAAATACTTAGTAAAATTAAGCTTACAGTTGACTATTATAAAGTAAAAGATAATCTTAATGTACTATATAATTATTATAGAAAAGATGGTAAATACGAACATGCTGTAATTGAAGATCATAAAAAAATAAATGATCAACAATTTAAAAACTATTTAACTTATACCACTGCAATTAAAGAATTATATGTAAAAAATATATACAATGAAATTCCTAAAACGATATATGAGTTATACAAATCCTTAGTTCTTGACTTAGATAATGGACTTGGAAAATCAAATATATGGAATTGTTATAATTTTATGCCTATAGAAAATCCTAATACACTTATGGACTGGATAAATGGAAAAATTAACGAAATTGGATATAATATTAGAAGATTAGAGTATTAAATCCACAGAATAACCAAATTTTTTTATGTGAAATCCTTGAAAATGTATATACACTTTCAAGGATTTTATTAATATACTCAAAAACATATCTTTTTTATATTAATTTTCTTAACCTATATTTTGCATTGCATTTCCTTTTTCACATCTACCACCCATTTTGTCAATCAAAATATTATCTTTGTATACACTAACAATTTCACAATTATTACTACACCCTTTGCATTCACTTCCAATAGTCTTAAATTCAATATTTTCAATATTAAAATCAAATTCTAATTTACCACCATTTTTATTTACATTCTTAGATAAAATAGCTACCCCTAATGCTCCCATTAAATGCGAATTTTCATCTACATATATTTTCTTTTGTAATATATTTTCAAAAGCTTTTACTACACCAATATTTTTACTAACACCACCTTGAAATACTATTTTATCTTCTAGTTTTTTCCCTTTTGCCAAATTATTAAGGTAATTATGTGCAACACTGTTACAAATACCTGCTATTAAATCTTCCTTTGTATGACCAATTTGTGCTTTATGCACTAAATCAGACTCAGCAAAAACTGTACATCTAGCAGCTATTTTTGATGGATTTTTAGATTTAATAGCAATATTTCCTAAATCCGATATTTCAACTCCTAGTCTCTTAGCTTGAGAAGATAAAAAAGCACCTGTTCCAGCAGCACATAATGTATTCATTGCATAATCTACAACTACCCCATTTCTTATAATTATTAGCTTTGAATCCTGACCACCTATTTCTAGTATAGTACTTACATCTTTATACCTTGACATAGTTCCAATTGCATGAGCTGTTATCTCATTTTTTACTACATTAGCATTCAACACTGTACCTATTAAATTTCTAGCAGAACCTGTTGTGCCTATACCATATATATTTTTTCTAATTTTTTTTTCATCTAATTCTCTACTTAAAGAAGATATAACTTTTTTAGTAGCCTCAATTGGACTCCCCTCAGTCCACAAATACTTACTTGCTATAATATTATTTTCACCATCAATTACGATGCCTTTCGTAGATATAGAACCTATATCTACACCTATGTAGTATTTTTCCATATAAATCCTCCTTTAATTATAATTTTTCTGTTCTCTTAATTTGAAATATGTCTTACTAGCTTCATATGATATAACTTTGTTATTATCATTTAATTTTCTGTTATTATTAACACTATTATTTTTCTTCATAACAAGCATATCATAAAATGCTTCCAATCTTGTTTTTATACCTGTTTCACTTGTCTGAGAATCAAATGTCATATACATAATTGGTATATTTTTATCCTCACTTATCTTATTTAATATTGGCATTGCATTTATTTCAGGAGTACAACCAAATGGTTTTATATGTATTATTCCATCATATCCCATATCACAAAGTTCTAAAGTATGAGCAATACTCTCTGTACCATCAGCTCCAAATGGATACTCTATATACTTACTAGCAGTTTTTAACAATTTCTTTTCAGCATGTTTTTTCTTAAATAAAAGATATGTAACTGTAGTATATCTTTTAGTCTTTATCCCAAATTTAGCAAGTTCATTTTCTAAAAAAAATGTAGAAAATGGTTCCATAGAAGTGTATAATTCTCCAACAATCCCAACTTTTATTTGTTCCTTTTTATTACTTAGCTCTATTGAATTTATCCATCTCCAATACTTCTTCTTAAGATTTTTGTAATCAAACATACTGTTCACATTTTTTAATTCCTCTAATAAACTTACATGAAATTTTTTGAATTCTCCTTGCTTTTTTTCATATAGCACATTTTCTCTAATATACGTTTCGTGCCCATCCATTAACTCCATACACTTTATAGCTATAACTAAATGATACAAAAATTTGCTAAATTTTAATTTAGGATTTAATTTTTTAAATTTATTATAGATTTTACTTGCATTTACACCTTTAGCATCCATCAGAGAAATATACAAAAAATCATATCCCATATCTTTCAAAATCTGTTCTTGTACTTCTGAGTAATATCCATACCTACAACCACCACCAGCTTGTATCAATACGTTTGCTCCTGCTTCCAATGATTCTATGTAATTTCCCATATTATATTTAAAAGGGACACAAACAAAATCAGGACTAGAGTCACTTCCCACTTCTAAAGTATGCTTAGTTATATGCTTTGGAACTAAAATTTTAGTAGTTTTATTATCAATAATATTCTTTAATAAATTATACACTATAACATAATAATTACCAATATGCGGAAAAGATATAACATATTTATAATTGGTATCTAGCATTATATATTCACCACCTTCTTATTCTCTTTATTTTGCTCTAATATATCAATAAAACTTTCTAATCTAGTATATAATCCAGCTGTACCATCTTGTTCATCAATTATTATATTTATACTTGGTATATCAGCTATTTTCCTTAAACTCAGTTCATTTACTAAACAATCAATTCCGCATGGAAAAGCAGATAAATATATAATTCCATCTACTCTTTCTTTATACTCTATTATTCCATTTAGTAAATTTTTACTCGATTTCCAATATATATTACTTGATATATTCGTATAATTGTCACTATTCGAAGAACTATTTATATTAGCATATACAACATTAATATTATTATCTACTAAATATTTTGAAACATTATGCCCCATATATTTATCATAAGCAATATATGAATGTGCTACTAAAAGAATATTAATATTACCTTTTTTTAAACTTTCATTCTGTAATCGTAGTTTTTTGTTATCATATACCCTTTGCATATTTCTAGCCTTAAGGTATGCTGCAACTATTTTAGAATAATTTATACCTAATTTTCTACCAAGCTTTACAAATGCTTTTAATTCATTTTCCCCCTTTTGATAATCTATATTTATAGTTAAAAATTTACTATCTTTAAATACATTCTTACATATATCATATAATGCATAAAACTTCACACACACCGTATCTTGATTGCTAAAAGTACATAATCTTGGTATAAAAATATAGTCTAAATTATCTCTTTTTGCAAGATTTGCTACATGCCCCATAAATATTTTACTTGCTAAACAATTCTCATCAATAGAAAGTTCTATCCCTTTATCTATAATTTCATGGTTTGTATCTTCACTTAATACAACTTCAATTCCTAATAATTCAAAAAATTTTGTATATAATATTGGATATTCGTATGTTCCTAATCCTTTTGGTATTCCTATTTTCAATTCAATCACCTAGTTTTATTATTTGTAATTTTTTCCATTTAATACCTAAAAATATTTTTTTTCGAGTAGAGAAAACTTTTCACTGAATAGTGAATACTTTTCCCTCTCACACCACC
>CAOKPF010000095.1 GCA_948470565.1 uncultured Clostridium sp. | reverse complement strand
CATTTTTAATGCTTGCAAAGATTTTTTATTAAAAAAAGTGTTTAAGACCCGTGCTCTATCCAGCTAAGCTACTGCTGCGATCTTAAATATATTGATATTACATATATTGAATAAGTTATATATAATAAAAATAACACTCATATTATACATTATTTTTATTATGAATTCAATAGCAATAAATAAATTTTGTAAAATTTTATATTTTTATTGAAAAAAAATATATATTATGTTATACTAATTTAAAATTATATAATAAATGCAGTGAAGAAGAGGAGTAGAATAAAGGTTGCTAAAAGAGAGAAAAATTCATAGGCTGAAAGATTTTTCTAGTAAACATATTTGAAGGTAGCTTTGGAGCAGGTATACTGAAGTGAAAATGTGTAAGTATATTCCGTATCAATCGGTTAATTGAAAGAGTGCATATGTAATTTTTACATATGAATTAAGGTGGTACCACGGATATCAGTCATTCGTCCTTAAATTATAGGATATTGACTGATTTTTTGTAATTTTTTATGAATGGTGATGATATGTTAAAAAATGTAGAAGTATTTGTAGTAGGACTTGTATTATTTATAGGGGTAATACTTGTATTTAATGCAAGAGGGATAGTAAAAACAAGTCTTAGAAGTAGTAATGAAAACATTAGTGTAGTGATAATAAAGGTAATAGGTTATATATTAACAGTTGTATCACTAATATTTGGATATTATATAATATAAGTTATATAATATATGTAATTTGAAAGGAGAATATATATGTTAGATAAAAAGTATAATGCAGAGGAAAAAGAAGAAAAGTGGTTAAAATATTGGAATGAAAATAAAATTTATGAGTTTAAAGAAGATGAAAGGGAAGTATTTTCTATTGATACACCACCACCAACAGTTAGTGGTAAAATTCATATAGGACATATTTTTTCATATACGCAAACTGAAATGTTAGCAAGATATAAAAGATTGAGAGGATATAATATATTTTATCCATTTGGATTTGATGATAATGGACTTCCTAGTGAAAGATTAGTTGAAAAAGAACAAGGAAAAAGAGCTCATGAAATAGGTAGGGAAGAGTTTTCTAAGTTATGTTATAAAACAACTGATAAATATGAAGATGAATTCAAACAATTATTTAGTAAAATGGGAGTTAGTACAGATTGGAATATTGCATATAAAACAGTAAGCCCATCTACTATAAAAGTAAGTCAATTGTCATTTTTAGATTTAATAGATAAAGGATATTGTTATCATAAAGAAAGTCCAGCTTTGTGGTGTAATGAGTGTAGAACATCTATAGCTCAGGCAGAGCTTGAAACTAAAACTGTAAAAACTACATTTAATTATATTAATTTTAAAACAGTTGAAGATAATGAGGAATTTACTATTGCCACTACTCGTCCTGAGTTATTGCCAGCAATTGTATGTGTTTTTGTTAATCCTGATGATGATAAGAAAAAACACCTTATTGGAAAAACAGCACATATTCCAGTAATAGATGTAGAAGTACCAATTATGGGAGATGAAAAGGTTGCAATTGATAAAGGTACAGGTGCAGTTATGTGTTGTACTTTTGGAGATCAAACAGATATAGAATGGTGGAAAAAGTACAATTTACCGTTAAAATATATTTTTACAGATGATGGAAGAATAAACGAGAATGTACCAATTTATGGTGGATTAAAAATAAAAGAGGCTAGAAAAAAAATAATTGAGGATTTGCAAAGTCAAGGTTATGTTGTAAAGATTGAAGATTTAGAACATGAAGTACAAACTCATGAAAGATGTGGTAGGGAAGTAGAGTATTCAGTAATGAATCAATGGTTTATTGATATAATGAATCATAAAGAAGATTTCTTAAAAATTGGTAATGAGATAAAGTGGCATCCTAGTCATATGAAAGCAAGATATGATGAATGGGTTAATAATGTTGCTTGGGATTGGTGTATTTCAAGGCAAAGATATTTTGGAGTTCCATTTCCTGTTTGGTATTGTAAAGAGTGTGGAGAATCAATATTTGCAAGAAAAGAAGATTTGCCAGTAAATCCTTTATCTGATTTACCAAAATTAGATAAATGTCCTAAATGTAATTGCAAAGAATTCGTACCTGAAACAGATGTAATGGATACATGGGCAACCTCTTCAGTAACCCCACTTATTAATATGAGGTATGGAGAGGATAAAAATTATGAAAATATGTTAAAACCAATGAGTTTAAGAACTAATGCTAGTGAAATTATAAGGACATGGGATTTTTATACTATTGTAAAAAGTTTTTATCACTTTGGGCAAAGACCATGGGATAATGTTATGATATCTGGGTTTGTAATGGCAAGCAAAGGTGAAAAAATAAGTAAAAGTAAAGGCAATAGTAAAGTAGAACCAATCGACCTTATAAAGCAATATTCAGCAGATGTAGTAAGGTATTGGGCTGGTACAGGTAGACTTGGCACAGATATAGTATATAGTGATGAAACAATGCTTCGTGGTAAGAAATTAATTAACAAGATATGGAATGTGGCAAAATTTATTGAAATGCATTTATCTGATTATGAAGATAAGGAATTTACAGACTTTGAATATATTGATAAGTGGATATTAGGTAGTTTTCAAGAAATGGAAAAAGCATTTTTAAATTATCTAGAAGATTATGAAGTAGGACTTGCGCTTAATATATTAGAAAAGTTTTTTTGGAATTTTTGCGATAATTACATAGAAATTGTAAAGCATAGGTTATATAGACCAGAGGAATTTGGTGATAAGGCAAGATATAGTGGACAAAAAACTGTATATATATTATTGTATAAATTATTGCAAGATTTTAGTATATTTTTCCCATATATAACAGAAGAAATATTTCAAGAAATATATCATAGTAATAAGTCTATACATACAACACAGATAATTCCATTAGAGTATAAATTTGAAGAAGAAGTATTAAACTGTTCTGAAATAATAGAAATTATAAGTCAAGCTAGAGGTGCTAAAACAAACAGTAATGTTTCATTGAAGACACCAATAGAAAAACTTTCAATTGGTGTAAGTGATAAATTGAAAAATGCTATAGAAAGTTCAATAAAGGATTTCAAAGCTACTTTATTTATTGAAGATTTAGAAATGAAGTTAATAGATAATAGTTTTGAGATATATAATATAAAATTACATTTAGATGATAAGGAATAATGTATATAATTAAGTAGAATTTGTAGTTGTAATAGTAGATATATATATTAATTTACATAATTTTAAAATAAATTAGGCTAAAATATTGATTTTTTATGTAAAGTATGCTAAAATATATTTTAGATATGTAAATAAGGAGGTATCTATTATGAAAAAAGTTTTATCAACATTGATGTTGACAATGTTCATGATAACAAGTCTACCTTTGGGAATATTTGTAGAAGCTGCTGAAGGTTCAGTACCTACAGTAACTATATCAAATCCTAGTAAAGGAGTAGTAGCATTAGGTGGAAAGGTACAATATACAGTTACTTTTACAGATGCTAATACTATTAACTTAGAACCTAGTGATATTGGAGTTGCAGGTTCAGGGGTTACAATGACTAAAACTGTTACAGGAAGTGGAAATACTAGAACAATAATATTATCAAATATACAAGGACCTGTTGGTCAAGTTGTTAGTATTGCATTAAAAGCAGGAATAGCAACAAATGATTTTGGTAGTTCTGCAGTTACAGGAAAAACAATTGCTTTTGCAATTGGACCAGCAGAGGCAAAACCAGTAACAGAAGCTACACCAGTAACACCTGGCGTTCCAGTAACAGAAGGAACACCTGTTACAGAAAATAAACCAGTGACACCAGGGACACCAGTTACAGAGGGAACACCTGTAACACCAGGAATACCAGTAACTGAGGCTAAACCATATGAAGATAAGACTAGACCATCAATTAGTATAACAAATCCAAGTTCTACAACAGTATATTATGGTGGAACAGTAACTTATACAGTAAAATATATGGATGATGTAGGTTTGTCTGGATTAAACTTAAAAGCTAGTGATATTACATTAAATGGTTTTACAGCAGATGTAAGTGTATCAGGAAGTGGATATCAAAGAAAAGTAACATTATCTAATGTAAAAGGTACTGAAGGATTAAAATATATAACTGTAGCTTCAGGAACAGCATGGGACGCTGCAGGTAATAGAGCTTTAGGAATACCAGCTTCAGAAGCATTTACATTAAAGGTTAGAGAAGCTATACCAGTTGTAGATGAAACTGATGATGAAGCTCCAGTAATGAGTGTATCAGCACCATCATTTAGTGAGATAAATAATGGTCAAACTGTAAAATATGTTGTTACATATACTGATAATGATGCTATTGATACAATAGATTTAAAAGCTAGTGATGTAACATTAAATGGATTTACAGCAGATATAAAAATTACTGGTTCTGGTAATAGAAGAATTATAACATTGTCAAATATACAAGGTGCAGTAAATAGCACAAATAACATTTCTATAGCAGCAGGAACAGCATGGGATGCAGCAGGAAACAAGGCTAACTCAGTTGATAATACAGAAGTATTTAAAATAGTAGAAGTTATAAACAATAATACTGATACTAAAACTCCAGATGATAAAAAACCTGATACTACTGTAGAAAATAAAACTGAAAATCAAAAACCAAGTGATTGGGTAAAAAATCCATACACTGGAATGTAACATTAAAGGGGGCATAATATGTGTCCTCTTTTTTGAAAGGAGATTGATTTTATGAAGAATAAAAAAGTTATAATAATAGTAGCTGTAATTTTAGTTATAATATTAATTTTAGGAAGTATTGGTTTTTACATATTTTTAAAAAGTAAAAATAATGTACCACAAGATGATGGAAATGGTAATATAGGTGTAAGTGTACTCATAGGTAATACAGATGCTCCAGTAGTTGAATCTTCAGAAGAGGGAAGAAGTTTGCAAAAAGAAATAGAAGAGTTACATACAACATATCCTGAGGCTGTGGCATGGTTAAAAGTACCAGGCACATCTATTGATACACCAGTTTTTCAGGCAGCAGATAATGAAAAGTATTTAAAAAATGATAGAGATGGAAATAGTACTAAGTGGGGAGAAGAATTTTTGGATTATAGATGTAATATAGATAATACTACTGATAAATCTCATTTTATAGTATATGGACATAATACAAAATCAGATGATAATTTTACTCCACTACTTAATTATAAAAATGAGGAATTTTTGAAAAATCATGGAATTATAGAGTTTTCTACATTAAATGGAAATTACAGATGGCAAATCTTTTCAGTATATGTAACTAATACAGAATTCTTTTACATAGATACTAGTTTTGAAGATGCTATTGAATTTTCACAATTTATATTTACACTAGAATCAAAATCAATGTATGATACTGGTACTGAAATATATGGTGATGAAACAATACTTACACTTTCTACTTGTGATTATTCATTATCTGATGGTAGATTTGTAGTGCAAGCAAAACTTATAACTGAATAATAAATTGTACTTCTACAAGAAATTGTAGGGGTATTTTTTTTATTTAATAAGGGACGTTCCATAAATAAATGTTACAATTTTTATGTAGACTTAAAATTTA
>CAOKPF010000094.1 GCA_948470565.1 uncultured Clostridium sp. | reverse complement strand
GAGATACTGCTGTTTGGTCTTCTTTTATTTCTTCTTGATTAGATAAGATTATTCCACAATGATTATTTGATAAAAGATAATTTAATAATATCACTGTTGTTTTATCATATCTTAATATAAATTTATTTTCATTTAATATATATTCTGCTTCTAACTTATCATTATCTTTATGCTTATAAAAGTAGTTAGAATAATCTGATAATATATCATAAAATCTATGATGCTGATTATTTTCCATAATACTTATAATTAATATTTATATATGTTCAGCTGTCTTACTCTTTTCTGATAGATTAATTATTATATGTAACGATTATTGTAAAATATCATTTATCGCATTTTCAAATAGTTCGTCATATTTTAAGGCATTATTTTTTATTTTTATAAGTTGATGATTGTCTAAATTTATAAAATTATAGCCATTAAAACTAATTACCTCAACATAATCTTTATATTGTTTAAATATAACAAGTTCACTACCAAAATTTTCACTATTTACATATACCAAAGCAGTATCCTTTTCTACGATATATTTAATAAAAAAAGTGCCACTCATATCGTCTGATAGTTCATATGAAGTACTATTTTTTGGTAGTGTATTTAGTAAAATATCAGTTGTTGAGGATTTATAATATAGTTCATATGCCTTTTTTATAGAATTAGTTCTAATTTTTGTTTTATAGAACCCATCACATCTGTCTCCACCTACATCTATTAGAATATTTGATTTATATTCAATATTTTTATTATTGTCTACACAAGAAATTTTATTTGTGAGTATATAGCATGGTATTTTTACCCAGTTAAAAATATTACTAACTGATACTTTAGGATATAGATAATCATCATTTAATAATAATTCTTCTATATCATACATGTTCTTTTCAAAATAAATTATATTGTTTCTTTTTGCAAATGACATATAGCCAAATATTCTATTGTTGATCATAATATTTATCAAAACACTATTTTCTGAAAATTCATATTTTACTTTTATATTATCTGATAATACTGTTTTCATATCAATATTTATAATTTTGTCACTCTTCGGTAAGTGAGTTAGAAAGTTATGATAAAATTTTTTTATCCTGTTACTGTTATACTTATTAGTATATACATAATCTATATCATTTAAAAAAATAGAATATGCTTTACCTAAATCGTTTGTTTCTATTTTTTTAATTCCATTTGTATCATCAAAAAAATTCTTGACACCTCTATCTCTAGTTAATAGTGAAACTCCAATAAAATGACATTCCTGCTCTGGAAACAACTCCGCATGGGCTTGAAATTCAATAGTGCTAAACAACAATGTTAGTATTAATATTAACTTTTTCATACAAGACTCCTTGTTAATTATTTTCTCTATATTCAAGTTGTTTTGAATATATTGGCAAATAATCATTAATATTTTTTTTAATTATAGTATAATCAACACATGAATTATATGTATATTTTGTATTTGTTGGAATATCATACTGTATAAAAAAAGAAGGATTTACTCTTCCTGTCAATCCTTTTGCTATTTGAGTAGTAATTTCAAAATGTAAATGAGGACCTTTATGTTTAGATTTTGTTTCATCAATTCCAGTTGTTCCTGTTGCTCCTATAATATCTCCAACTTTTACTTTTGAACCAACAGATATATCTGTAGCATACTTATCTAAATGAGCATAATAAATATAAAATACATTACTATTTTCATCATAATTTGGTCCAAATGCTTGTTCACCATCAATGATTGAATTATTTACAGTATGCTTAATTTTAGGATATAATAATTTATAGTTAATAGTTTCTTTTCTTTTTTTTAGTATATTAATCGCTGTATTGGATGTTATCTCTAAAATTATTGTTTTACCATATCCTTTCAACTCTGACATACTATAAACAATCCCTTCCAAACATGCATATACTCTTGTTCCTGGTTCAGCAAATAAATCAACACCTTGATGTTTAGAGCCATTTCTAACATGCCCAAAACCAGACCAATATGGTGCATAACCACCACTTTGCATAAAGATGGCAATCTGCATTTTATCCAATGGGTCATGCCAGTCTTTATCACTTATTTGAATATTACTTAAATCTTTTTTTACTCCACATTTCACATGTGTTTTTCCATGTTTTGTATTATATGCAAGGCTTTTCATATAAGCAAATATGTATAATTTTGATGATATGTATTACTTCCCTTTACTGTTTAATTGTTTAAATATATTAATATCTTTCATTAAAAAAAGCCTCTGCATCAATATATGATAAATATAGGTATGTTCCATTATTATCTTCTTTTAAAACTGATAATGCTAAGTTTTCTATATACAATTCTTTGCTACCATTTGGAGTATAACACATGGTTTGTTCAAAATAATCAGGATCTAAAGCATGAGTCCATAATACTTGAGTATTTTCTTTTGGCATTTTTGTTATAACTGTTGGTTCAAAAAAGGGGTCTAATTGTAATTTTTTTAAAACATCTGTAATACTTTGTTTTTGAAAAAAAGATATAAAAGCTAATTGAGCATTTTCATCTATAAGTGTCATTTTATAACTTTTATATTCATCATCATATATGGCTTTATCTTTATTAAATTTAGTTTGTAAAGCTTTTTGCAGATTTTGACCAACAAGTGAATCAAAAAATTTTTCTATAGGTGTACACTTTTCTCTAAAATTTGTTGTAGCATATCCTATAGAACTAATTTCATTCATATCTGTAGTGAATAATTTTCCTTCTTTTTGCTCTGCTTCTGTCATACACTTTTCATATTCATGAAAATTTTTTTTTGTTACTTTTTTTCTCCAATCACCATCACAATCTACAGCATAAAGCCTAAACGGAACTAAAATAATAAATAACACGATTATTTTATACATAATATACCTCATTATTAAAAATTTTTTATATTAAACTCTTTATCCTCTCCATTAAATTTTATATATTTCCTAGGAGAAGTATTTGGACTAATACTAAATTCAGTATCAAAACTTTTTCTGTTACTCTTAATACCTATATGTATCCAATAAGAACGATGTTTTTCAAGTATACATTGAGATATAATATTATTATCCAAACCTGATACTTTATTGTTATATATATCTTTAAATAATGACACTAACTTATCTCTTTGTTCTGACATATCTTTCGCACTTAAAACAAAGTCCACAGCTTCACAAAACATATGTTGACTTGTGGAGCTTCCTTTGACTTTGATATTAAGTGGTAGGCATCTTACACCACTAGTAATTATTATAGATTTTTTACCAGCACTATTGCCACCATTAATATATGTTCTTATAGGCTCAAGAATATCTGTACACAACTGTGTAAGTTTTAAATAATTATCTTCTTCCATTGCATATTGTCTATTCTCTTCAAGATGTTCTGTATAACTTGTATTAACTAATTCACTCAAAGAAAAATGTTCTGATAGTTTTTCCTCTATTTTTACATTGCTTTTAACCTTACATACACTATGTGTTTTTCCATGTTTTGTATTATATGCAGGGCTTTTCATATAAGCAAATATGTATAATTTTGATGATATGTCTTTATTTTCCAGTTTCTTTTTACTACAGTGGTTTCTTTACTTTACCTAGTCGCTTTATCTAATATAATTGTATCATATGATTTTATATTAGCTTCTTTTTTATCTGAAAAATCTTTTTTATAAAAACTAAATATTAATTTTGTATTTGATATATCATCAGTATCTGCATTTATTTTAAAACAAGCCGACGCAGTATCTCCACATAAAAATTAAAAATATTTTTGTGCATTTTCTACTGCATCAATAATCATTGATTTTTTTGGTTCTTTTCCTTTACCACAAAGCCATATAGTCCAGTCATTACCTTCTGTTGGAACTTTTAACTCTTGTTTAGCATTTTTAAAAACTACTGTATCTATTTCATATAAATTTACATATATCATTTTTATTTTATTTTGTTCTGCATAACTTAAAGCATTAGATGAATAGTTGTTTTGGTCATCTGCTATAGTATAAAATGCATCTTCACCTTGTTCTTGTTTGATATGTTTAATATATGCACCTGATATACCAAATTCCACCATAGTATTTACACTGCAATCAATAGTTTTTACTTCTGCATACACATTCACACTAAACATTACAATAAAAATAATAAAAAAAACTTTCATAACACACCTCTTTTATTGATATATTTCTAAATGATAGCAATTTTGTTTGCTCTCATTAATAAATTTCAATATTCCTTGCTTTTCATATTTTTCAACAATTTCACGGCAATTCTCTTTTTCTATATCATTCATTTCACCCAATCCAATATCTAAAACATTCAATGTTGAAAAATCAGAAAGACAATGTTTAGATACTTTGGATGCACCCAATTCTAAATTTTTTTCTCCATTAGTTTAATAACTGTATCTCTATCTTTATCTTTATTGTCTACATAAACATTGATAACCTTGTCTCCATTGTTACCATATGTTACTAATTCAAATAGAACTCATTTCTTATTTAGCAATAATTTTTACTGCTACCTAATAAGAAACTATCTAACTATATATAAGAAATTACAAAAGATCGTTTGCACTACAATCTTGTTGGTAAACATACACACCTGTTTTATCTTCCATATACATTCTATCCACTCTATAATCATTTGGTCCATCTACTTCAAATAATTTATTTTTTTCATACCAGAAACAACTATAAAAATCAAATGGTTCATACCAAGAACGAATCAACTGTGTATTATTATCAGGAACACCACCAAATAGTTTATAAACATTTTTATTATACAACTTAAATGCTTCTTTTATAGTTTTATTTGGATAAAATATAATCTGTTGAAAAGTATTTTTTGATTTAACTTCCATTACATATCTTTGTTCTTTTTTGTCGTATTTTGCTTTAGTTTTATCAAATTTGATTTTTATTAACTCTGAAAAAGATTTTCCTGTTGAAATTTCATTATCTTCTGCCAAATATTCATTAAGTTGAATACATTCATCTTGTTGTTTATGAGATACAAAGTATGTATTGTGGACATCACTTATAGAAGTTTTATTAGTAAACATTTTACCTTCTTTAATTTCTGCTTCTGACATACATTCTTCATATTCATGGAAATTTTTCACTGTTACTTTTGCTCTCCATTCATAACCATCTCCACAATCTACCGCATATAAGTAACTAGGCAATAATAAAAGAATTAATAAATATTTTAACATAACTTCTCTCCTTATTATTAAAATTTATGTTTAGTAAAAAAATCTTTACTCCCATCATATTTTATTTTTATAAAATCTGCATCATTATTAATTTGAACCATAACTGTAAAACTAGTTGATTGATTTTGTCTATTTTGTGTTTTCAAACCAATATGTAACCAATACGAACCACTCTTATTTCTTTCTATTATACATTGATAAATATTATTAATATCTAAATTATCCACTTTTTTATTATATATATCTTTAAATAATGATACTAATTTATCTTTTCGTTCTGACTCATCTTTCGCATCTAAAACAAAATCTACAGCTTCACAAAACATATGTTGACTTGTTTTACTACTTCCCTTAATTGCATCATTAAGTTCTGGGCATCTTACACCACTAGTAATTATTATAGATTTTTTACCAGCACTATTGCCACC
>CAOKPF010000093.1 GCA_948470565.1 uncultured Clostridium sp. | reverse complement strand
AACAAAAGATTTAATCGAATATAAAAAAGAACATATATTTACCTATAATATTTATATGACAATAGGGCAGATAATTAGTTATAGTCTAATATATATATTATATAATTATTTTTATGATGTAAATATATTAGCAATATCTGTTTCAATATTAATGTTTTTCTTAATAATATCAGCAATATACTTGAAAAGAACAGAAAATTATTTAAAGAATAGTGAGCAAGTTAATTAAAAATATAAAGATAAAGAGCATAAATTCACACCTATGCTCTTTGTTTAATATCTAGACCATTTTTATTATCTTTCTCTTTAATTCTTTAAAGTTATTTGTACCTATATGACTACATAATGTTAAAGAACTGAATAAACAATTTTCATGTGCATATTCATCCCACTCTTTTTGTGTACAATCTGGATTTTTCTTTATATACTTAATAAATTCTCTTTTACTTTTTTTATAATAATTAATCATATATACAGTATTTACTTTTTTTATGTTTTTATACCCAAGCCAGAGCTGCCTAAGGAAAAATTCATCCTCTTAATTGACTTTTTATTAAAAATATTATATAATAAACTTATAATAAGTGCTATCGGCCTTTGTTTTAAGTAGACTTTGTATTGCATTTAGAAACCTGTCAACCTATTAAATTTCGGAGGTATTAAAAATGATTTATTTGAGCATTCAAAAATTAACACAGGATCTTCGGAAACTGAACCCAGGAATCGACTTTGATTTCCGGTTGGATATGTATCCAGCAACAATAATTGTTAAATCGTTTTATCTTAAAGATTTAGTTTTACCCAGCGGCTTCCATTTTAATGGAAGCAATGAAATCGCTGATAATTCTCGGAGCTTTAAAATAATGACAGAATATGAATATATGTCCGCTGCATGGACTTAAGTACAAAGGCAAGTCCCCATTAATATAATGGGGACTTTTCCTAATTTCTACAGATTTTTTCTATTAAATCAACTGACCTTTCTACTCCTAAAGCATCACTATTAATACAAATATCATAATTTTTACAATCATTCCATTCCCTATCTGTATAGTGTTTATAATGATTAGCTCTTAATTTATTAATTCTATTAACTTCTTTTTCTGCCTTTTTGTCTTCAATGCCATAAAATTCTATTGCCCTTTTTATTTTATCTTTCATATTACTATAAATAAATACTTTTATAACATTTTCTCTATCTCTTAAAATGAAATCTGCACATCTTCCTACTATAACACAAGACTCAGTATCAGCTAATTTTTTTATAAATTCAGATTCTGCAATAAATATCTCATCAGCATTATTCAATCCAAAATAATAACCATTATTCAAATTTTCTAAAACATCTCTCTTTTGTTCATTATCTTCTATATATTGTTCCGATAATCCTGTTTTTTCAGCAATCTTGGTAATGAAGTTTTTGTCATACAATTTTATACCTAATTTATCTGCAATAAGCTTACCTATATACCTTCCACCAGATCCATATTCCCTTGATATTGTAATTACTACATTTTTATTTAATTTATTGCCCTTACTTTCATCATTTATGATTTTTCTATTATCTTGTACAACTTTACTTAATTCTTTAGATTCTTTTACTAAAAATATAACTGCTAATATAAAAGATATCGCATCTGCAACTGGACCTGCATATAAAATTCCCATAAGCCCAAATATATTACTTAATATTATCATTGATGGTATTAGAAATATAATTTGTCTTGATAATGATAATATTGCACTTTTGGCACTTTTTCCAATCGCTTGAAAGAATATTCCTGATGGTATTTGTATTCCATTACAAATACATAATGATAAATATATTCTAAATGTCAAACAAGCAAATTCTATATATTTTTCATCTCCACTTCCAAATATTGAAATTAGTTTGTCTGGAATTGCTTGGAATAAAATAAATGCTATTGTACTTATAATCAAACTAGTTCTTAGAACAACATTTAAAGTTTCTTTTACTCTATCAAATCTTCTAGCACCATAATTATATCCAAAAATCGGTTGTGATCCAACTACCAATCCAATTATAATACTGTTTAAAATTTGACTTATCTTCATAACTATTCCCAAAACAGTAATTGGAATTTCTGAACCATATTCAGATTCTACTCCATATTTTCCAAGCAAATTATTTTCTATTGCCATAACAAAAACAAAACTCATTTGTGTAATAAAACTACTTATTCCTAGTACCAATATTTTTCTAGCAACATTAAATTTAATTTTTATTGCATTAATATCAAACTCAATTGATTTAAATTTTTTAATATATATAATATTAAATATAAATGTAACAAACTGACTTATTACTGTTGCAATTGCAGCCCCTTCTACTCCCATTTTAAACACAAAAATAAATATTGGGTCTAAAATAGTATTTAACACAGCACCTGATACCATTGTTATCATTGAATATTTTGGACTTCCATCTGCTCTGATAATTGAATTTAAAGTAGTCCCTATCATCATAAATGGTAATCCTACTGCTATAATTTTTCCATATGAAGTTGCGTAATCTCTTAACAAATCTGTACATCCAAATATATATAATAGTTGAGGTAAAAATATTAATGTACCAGCACATAATAACAACGATATTATTACTGATACCATTATTCCATTTCCTACACCTCTTTTTGCTTCTTCTTTCTTCCTTTCACCAAGTTTTAAGCTTAAATATGCTGATGTACCATCTCCTATCATTAGTGCAAATGCTAATGCAACCATAGTTATTGGAAACACTATATTTGTCGCACCATTTCCTAAATAGCCTACTCCCCAACCTATAAAAATTTGGTCTACAATGTTATACAGTGAATTTACTAACATTGATATTATACATGGGATTGAAAATTTTCTTATTAATTTTCCTATTTTCTCAGTTCCTAATATGTTTTCTTCTTTTTCCAACTTTCTCTCCTCCTTTTATTAACATCCCAATAGTTAATTTCTATTTGGGCATTTTTAACCTTAACATTTTACTTTTTATTTTTTTAAATGTCAAGTAATAAAACTAAATATTCATTATTAAAAGATTAGTAGTGTTACTGGTAAGCCTAATTTGTAATATATTTAATACAGTTCTTTGCTAGTCAAACTAGTCAAAATGCTACTAAGATTAATAATGTTATATATTAATATTTTGAAGTCAAAGACCCAATGGTAGACCCTAGATATGTTTTTGACTAAAATATTAATATATAACATTATTAATCTTAGTAGCATTTTGACTTATCATATAAGATAGTAAATATTAGTTAACATATTATTATCTTGAAAAAGGACCTGTACATTAATCTGTACAAGTCCTTTTTCTCTCGAACCGCCTTAATACCTACGCGTTCTTCTTTGTGGCTGCTTTTTCGCACTTCTGATTTGCGATTCCACAAGAAGTCTTGCAAGCTGACTGGCAAGATGTCTGACACTCACCGCAGCCGCCATTCTTCATGCTTTCACATAAATTTGGGGTCTTCAAGGTCTTAATACGTTTCATAATTTCTTCACCACCTTATAATGTGTGCGTGATTTACAGTTACATTGCTATAAAATACTTAGCATACCTAATATTATATACTATATATGTAATAAAGTCAATAAAATTATGTAAATTTCATAATTCTCATTTCTTTAACTCATCAATAATCACCTTATAATCTCTAGCCATCAAAATAGCAGTACCAGAAACTAATATATTCGCACCAGCATTTTTAACAGCATCAGCAGTCTTTAAATTAATTCCACCATCAGCTTCTATATCAATTTCTATTTTATTTTTATTTACATATTCCTTTAAACATGCTATCTTATCTACCATATCTGTCAAAAGAGTCTGTCCTCCCTTTCCAGGTTCAACTGTCATAACTAAGCACATATGAATATATGGTAAAAACTCATATATTTCTTCTATATTAGTATCTGGTTTTACACTTAATCCAACCTTACAATTATTCTCTTTTATTTTGTTTATAAAATTCATTACTTCTACTTTATCCTTACAAGCCTCATAATGAAATGTTATTATATTAGGATTAACAGCTAAAAAATCCTCAATCGCATCATCTATATTTTCAACCATTAAATGAACATCTAATGGTAAATTAGATATTCTTTTGATATATGATGCATATTCTAGCATCTTATTATATGTATCTTTTTCTACAAACTTTCCATCCATAACATCTATATGAAAATAATCTGTTTTAGCTTTTTCTAATCCAAAAAATGTTTTTGATTCTTCTCCTTTTATCACTGAAAGTATTGATGTTGAAATCTCTACCATTTTATTTTCCTCCTTCAATAGGGACGGTTCCGATTGGACATTTTGTCCAATTTGGGACACATCTTTAATGTTTGCAAAACTTATATTTATCATTTTCTTTTAGTTCATTATATATTTTGCAAAATCTTTCATATCTTGACTCTTCTATTTTTCCTTGCTGTAGCGCTTCTTTTACACCACAATTATCTTCTTTTATATGTGTACATCCTACGTATTCACAGTTTTTAACTATATGTTTAAATTCTCTAAAATATTTATCTAACTCTCTGTATTCTATTTCTGATATATCAAATGTAGAAAATCCAGGGGTATCTGCTATATATGTATTCTCATCTATTTGATATAATTTTGTTGATGTTGTTGTATTTTTTCCTTTCTTATTTCTTGTACTTATTTCTCCTTCTTGAGTTACATCCTTCTGAAATATTGCATTTATTAATGTAGATTTTCCAACTCCAGAGTTCCCAGAAAATACATTTATATTTCCATATAAAATATTATTTAACTTTTCAATTCCTTTTTCTTCTTTTGCTACTGTTTCTATTACTCTATATCCTATTTTTTCATATATACTTTTTATTTTCTCAAATTCTTTATTTTTATCTAGGTCTATTTTATTTAATATTATTACTGGATTTATTTTTAAGTATTCTGAAAATGCTAATTGTTTGTCTAATAGCAATAAATCTGGTTTTGGATTTTTACTTGATACTACTAGTAATATTTGATTTATATTACTCATCTTAGGTCTTTTTATATATGTTTTTCTTTGTAATATTTTTTCTATAACTGCTTTCTTATTTTTTTCATCTATAATTTCTATCTCAACATTGTCCCCTACTACTGGCGATATTTCTTCTTGTTTTAGTTTTCCTCGTGCATTTGCCTCATAAATTTCTTCTTGTACTTTTATTTTATATAAATTTGATATATTCTCTATTATTAACCCTTGCATTATTCCTCCATTTTTATATAATTATAACATTATATAATGTTCATTTCAATTATTTTTAGTTATTTTTGGGGTTACTCTAATGTGGTTACTATTTGTTACTGATTCTATCTTATATTATAAGTTCGATCAGCAAAGAGCGGTATTTTAATATATATTACTAATGGAAAAGTCTGGAAATATATTATTCTATTTCCAGACTTTTGTTGAAACTTTGTTCCAACACCCCTTTTGCAAAGCTTGTGGCCTTACAGCCCTCCATCCTAGTCAAAATTTCTTTTAACTCCTATTTCTTTTTTCCTTAATGACAAATTTCTTGAATGTTTTTATATTATATCATATAAAACCTAAAAAGTCCACCAAACGAGCAAAACTAAATCTTTTTCTTCCTTAATTTTACCTCCTCTTAATTGAACCGTTTTCTTTTAATGCACTCCATAATTCATCATCAAAAAATT
>CAOKPF010000092.1 GCA_948470565.1 uncultured Clostridium sp. | reverse complement strand
TGATAATCCCGTATTATCATTATTCTATAACAAATGCCATTGAGTTAAAAGCTCTATTTTCCATACAATATATATAGTAACTAATTTGTCTCATCCTTTTTCGGCTTTGCTTTAAGAATAAAAATGAGTATTTAGAACACAGTCTTGTATTTGCAAAGTTTAGATTTTTAGATAATGAAAAGTATACATTTGGGAATGAACAAAATCAAACACCATATATTATCCTTTGCCAAATGTGATAGCTACTATATAGTATTGTTATGTAAAAACATGAGAACTTTTAACTTTCAAATACAAATGATACAGCGTACCTGTTTTTTGAATAGTTGTTTGTTTATGGGTTAACGGCAGGAGGATATATGAGATATAGTATTATCGTTTCAATTGATAATAATTATGCTTTGACAAATAATTTTATAGAAAACTTACTTCTGACAACCACCATTAAAGATGATAATGAATTAATCATCATACTAGACGGATGTGTAGATATTCAAACAATAGAATATCTTAAAAGTTTGTCAAATAAAATACATTTTTTTAAATTATTACATAATAAAACTAAAACTGGATATGGAAAAGCAAATAATATTGCAGTAGATAATAGTAGTGGTGATATATTAGTTTTTATTAATAGTGATGTATTTCCTGTAAAAGACAGTATTGAGACACTCGTATCTTACTTGGAAAAGAATATTGCTAATATAGGTGCTGTACAGGGACTTCTTATATATCCACAAAACAACAAGGTGCAAAGTACAGGTCATTTATTTTTAGATCTACAAAATACACATGTTTATCAAAACTGTGATATTAATAAAGACATGATTCATAAAGTGAGTACGCGTCAAGCTCTAACAACTGCTTTCTGTGCAATATCACGCAATATTTTTATTAAAAATGGTAAATTCAATGAACATTATTATAATGCATACGAAGGATTTGAATTAACCCTCAAAATAAGTCTTTCGGGATTAAAGTGTATGTATTATCCAGAAGCAATCGCATATCATATTAGTGGAGGAACTCGTGGCTCAATGAATATTTGCGAAACACAGCAAGGAAAATATTTTATAAAGAATTGGGGTGGAAAGATAATAACTGATATTGAACGATATATATTACCTCAATTAGATCAAGAGTTAAAGGAAAAAATGTACAGTGTTATAATATTGAGCCAATTAACTGGGTGGGAAGGAGTTTTAGAAAAACTTCAAATTAATATTAACGGATATATTTATCACCCACATTATGGAGAAATAAATTTATACCAGTTATTTCCTTATTCTTTTTTGGACTTTGGTGGTAATTACTTATTTATAGTTGATTCTATAAAAAACATTTGGGGCAATTATAATTGGATAAATAATCGGAGCAATTCTTATGATATAGTTATTGATACACATGGAAATGTTATAAAGTTACAGGAGTTCATTTTGTGAAAATTCACTTACTAAAGAATTTTAAACCTCTATGTTATAATTTGGATAAATGGAATATGATTCAATCACCACTTCTCCTTGTAACAGGGTTATCGGGTTCGGGAAAAACAACTTTTGCCCAAAAGTTTGCCAAACATCATCACGCGATATGTATTTCTTTTGATGTTTTAAAATTTTATAATGAATCGCCAAAACAGAGTCAAAAATTGCTGGATATTTTTATGAAAAAATACCCAGCAATTGAAAAAAAAGTTTTCAACCAATGGTCAAAATCAGACAAGATAAATACCAATGATATTTTATATAATTATTACTGCAACGTTTTTTTTGATTTTCTAATGGATTATAGCAAACAACATAATATAAAAATTGTCCTTGAAGGAATTCAAATCTTTGTACGTTTACATCCTTCAAAAAGTGTAGGTTTGCCAATCATAATAATTAGGAGTAGTAGTATAAATTGCTTTTTGAAAAAATTAAAACGAGATTATATTACAAAATTCAGCATATTTAAAATTAATTTAATAAGATGTTTAATTCATGATGCATATATGTATCATATAAAGCAGAAAGAGGATATAAATAAGTACATTACATATCTTTCTATTATACATAATATATAAGAAAATTTAGAAAATAACTGATACAGATTGAGCAGGATATTTCTTCGAGGATGTATATCAAAAAAACGCGAACGTAGTGGGCTAAAGCGAGACTTTTTACCACGCATAATCAAGGAAGCAAACAAATCAAAGTGTGCCACAATTAGGTAGTGTTCTCTTTTTTGTGTCTATGACATTTAACCTTATTCCGGAGACCTGGTGTGGGCAGAGCCCACGAAGCCTTGCAAATACTGGAAATTCTAGCAATAACCAACACTGGAAATCATAGGAAAATAGAATCTCAAAGACACAAAATTAGTTACACCCTCGCCAATTATTTTCCAACAAATTCTAAACTTTGCAATAGAAACTAATGTTTTGTTCTTTCAAGAATAATTTACCAAAATCTTGAATCCAATAAATAAATTTTTTCAGAATATACACTTTTTTCTAGATACCATTCTACATTTTGTATATTCTCTAAATTAGTTAAATTATGTTCTAAAGGAATTTTATATGTATTTCCTGCTTCTGTCACATAGCCTATATTATCTTTAATACATGTTTTTGCTTTTTCATAATCACATTGAACAATATAAAAGTATGCTATTAAATAATTATACAAATACAGTTCTCTGTTATTAAGTATTTTGTGTTTTTCAACTTTTATTTTTTCAATTTTATTTACAATATCCGCCATAAAAGAAACTGATATTTTCGTATCAATATTTGACCTACTATAATCGACCATTCGACAAGCATATAATTTTAATACACCTTTAATGTATTCTGGTAAAAAATTGTGTTTATTTAATTCTTCAACCCAATACATAAATTGTTTGTAATCTGTTTTTTCTTTAAGTATATTTTTTACAACCTCTAAATCAAGTTGGCAAATTAAGAATCTTCTAATGTAATTGTTTTTATCTTCATTAAATTTCTTAAGAGCACATGAGAATAATTTATAAGACATTTGAGGATTTCTTGTCATATTCCCCCTTGCATAATCCATGGCTATAGTTGCAATTTCTGAATCGTAATTAAGATTATATTTTTCCGAAAATGCTTTTAAAGCCACTAAACCATCTTGATATGTTTTTTGAGCTTCGTAATATTTGTCTAAGAGTAAAAGCGTGACCATTCTTCTATTAAAACATGCTTCATAAGCTTTTTTAAAGCGTTTAAGCATAGCTGAATCAAGAAAATCCATAAACATATTTTCCAAATCTGTCTGATACATCTTTGAATCCTCAATAATTCCTTTTATATCCATGGTCCAAAAACGTTGATTTAATAAAGATATCGCGGCTTCATATTTCTCAAAGTTTGTAAAATCTTCATTATCAGCAATTTTTTGTAACAATTCTTTTGCTCGATATTTATTATCACAATGAACTAAACAGTCAGCATATAAATATAAAAAATATTTATCCTTAGGTGTCAAACGCTTTTTGTTAATTGTATTTTTATAAAATAACTCTGCGAACACTACAGCTATGCCATATTCGGATTTGTGAATATACTGCAACATTAATTTTTGAACAGTCGCATTATAATCTTTAAAATATTTTTTGCCACATTTACATATTATTGAAAGTAAATAATTAGTATCTACCTCTTTTTTCTTTGTATTTAGCAAAAACTTTATGAAATTTCCTGTCTTTTCATTATATTCTTTTCCTTTTCGAAGATTTCTATAGTTTTCAACTAAATAGTCATGTAAAGGAAAAATTATATTTCTACCTACTTGTTTTATACAATTACAATTTCGTAAAATTTGTAAATCTTTTTTGATTACACTTTTATCAAAATCGGGAAAAGTATATAAATTATTGATATTAATTCCTTTTTTAAAAAGGTATAATATGTCTAATAAATAGTATTTTTCTTTTAATTCTGAAAATTTTTCTTGAAATACTAAACCGTTAGAATATAATTCTATATAATAATTTATAAACTGAGAATTAGTAATTTCATTGTTTTGTTTTAGTGAATATTTTAAATTTGATAGTACTTCATTTAACAGCAATAGATTTGATGGTAATTCGTTTATGATAGAAATACCTAATTTTTCTTTAATATTAAAATTTTGTAATATAGTTCCCTCTATATCTTTTTCGCTTAACTTATTTAGTTCATAATAATTACTGATACTTTCCATCAATTTTTTTTCTAATAAAGAACTGTTAAACTCATTCTTTCTTCCTGATAATACTAATATATTATTGTTGTTGGATTTTAATTGCTGATTAATTAATATTTCAAGAAGAGAACTCTGAATTGTAGTAAGATATTGTATATCATCTAGTAATAAAATTCTAAAATTTTTTTGTTGCTTGGAATTAATAATCAATGGAAAAGAACCCTCAGTATGAATCATGTGTTCAATAGTTACTTTGGCTATGTTAGCATCAAAACATCCATTTAAAAGATCGTTCAACAAATTTGCATCAATATCAGCAATTAGATTACTAAATGCCCTGCAAAATTTTTTTATTTGTACTTCATCATGATTCCAAAATATGTTTCCATATTGTAAAAAAATAATTATTCTACATAACAACAAATAATTTATACTGCTTCCCTGTTCTGATTCAAATGTAACCAAAGTAAGATCATTATTAAGACAATAATCTAAAGATAATTGTTTTAAGATATAACTCTTTCCCATTCCACTATATCCATGTATAAAGAATGTATAATTTCCAATAGAAATGTCAAAATTATCTATCACATGTTTTATCTTATTTAATACATCTAATTGTTGAAAATAGTAAATGTTCAATTGATTATTTTTATTAATTACTAATTTATTTGAGATACAATGATAAGTATTATTATTGCAAATAAGTTCAATGCGAAGAACATTTTTATATTCATTATTAGCCCTAACAAGAAATGATATGGCGTTCAATCCTGGCTTTAGTTTAAAGCTTTTGGGACTTTCATACTTCTCTGAGTCAAGAAATGAAAGGGGAGCCTGATTTTCTAGTTTAATTTCACAAATACTAGTTTCTGAATTAAAAATTAAACAATTCATTATAAATGTATCATCAACATTCATACTAACTTTGTCATAATTAGGTTTAAAATCAAGTGATATTGGTTCATAAAAGGACACCTTCCTAAAATCAATCAACGGTTCAGTATTAATTTCCATATTTTCGAGCTTTTCTCCAAAATATATTTCATATTTACTTTCATTTAGAACCAACCAATCAGATAGTTGCTTTCCGGTTACAAAGGAAATCTTAAAACCTTTCATATTTGCGCCTAATGTCATTCTAGTAATTAATGAATCTGGTATTTTTCCGTTAGTTACAAAAATAATAAGTTCAACTGAACCATCAATAAGACCAGAAAGAATGGTTGGATCTAAATCTTTACGAGTCAAACTAATAGAGTCCTTTTTATATTTTGCTTCGCCCCAAATGTTTAGTAACTTGTCCTCTAAATTATGAAAATCTCTATTTCCATCCCTAGTTCGTCCAGTAGGTTTCCAAGTATATTCAGAATATGTATCCCTAACATATTCTAAAGCCATATCCTCAAATTTTTCTCCTGCCTTCTTTTGTCCATATTTTTTATAAAGCAGCTCCCAATTTACCATATTACAAACTCCAACTATTAATAATCATGAACATTAATGGTCAAACATATAATTATTTGACCATTAAATTATTTCAATAACTTTTATGACAATTAAATAAATGATAATACGGGATTATCA
>CAOKPF010000091.1 GCA_948470565.1 uncultured Clostridium sp. | reverse complement strand
TTTTGGCTTTTGTTACATTTCTGTTACAAAATAGAAATTTGATTAAATTCCCCTGTTAGAACGTATATATTTTTAAGGTAAAGTTGAAAATTATCTATTATTATTTAAATTAATATATATTTAATATAATGTAATTTATCAATAAATACTTGAAATATAAAATAAATTTTGTTAAAATATATACAATTAGAAAGGTAGTGATTTTATGGAAAAATCAAAAGTATTTTATATAAAAGATATAACACCTGAAAATGTAATTAAGGCATATGAAGCATTGGGAAAAAAACTTACAGGAAATGTAGCAGTAAAAGTGCATTCTGGAGAAGAGGGAAATCAAAATTATTTGCATCCTGAATTTATGAGACCAATGATTGAATATGTAAATGGTACAGTAGTAGAATGCAACACTGCATATGATGGGATGAGAAATACTACAGAAAAACATAAAGAATTGATGGAAAATCATGGTTGGTCTAAATATTTTAATGTAGATATTATGGATAGCGAAGATGATGATGTTATACTTGATATACCAGATGGAGAAATAATAAAGGAAAATTTTGTTGGAAAAAATATGAAAAATTATAATTCTATGTTGGTATTATCACACTTTAAAGGTCATCCTATGGGAGGATATGGAGGAGCATTAAAACAACTATCTATTGGTTGTGCTTCATCTAGAGGAAAATCATGGATTCATACGGCTGGAATTACAAAAGATCAAACAAAATTATGGGATTATGTAGCAAAACAAGATGATTTTTTAAAGGCTATGGCCGAGAGTGCAAAATCAGTGATTGAATATTTTAAAGGAAATATGGCATTTATTAATATTATGTGTAATATGTCTGTTGACTGTGATTGTTGTGCTGTTGCAGAAGATCCTTGTATGAAAGATATAGGAATACTAGCTTCTCTTGATCCCGTTGCAATAGATAAAGCATGTATAGATTTGGTAAATAGCTCAGATGACCTAGGGAAAGAGCACTTTTTGGAGAGAGTAAATTCAAGACATGGAACTTATACAATTGATTGTGCAGCAAATTTAGGATATGGTAGCAAAGAATATGAATTAATAACAATAGAATAAGTAAAAGTCGATAGATAGAAAAATATATCTATCTACCGGCTTTTTATCATCTGTATTTCCAGGTTTTTACTTCATCTTCATTAAATAAGTATGATAAAGAAGTTTTTACATTACCTTCTTTTAGAGAATTTTGGAACTCTTTATAAAATGATAATATTTCTTTATCAATTTTAAATTTCTTTACCTTTGGTTCCTTTTTAAAGATTTCTGAGCTTGTTATTGTATCTCCCTTTTTTATCATTAGAGCTGAGTAATAATACCAACGAGTATCATTATTATATATATGTGTAATGATTTTGGTTGTATCAGCATGTATATGTTGTTCTGATATAACTTTATCATTTTCAATGAAGTATTTTGATATTTTGCCGTTAGAATCTATTAATACAATATTACCATGTTTATTTAATTTTATAATTCTCCCATTTTTTATGACAAAGTTTAAATATTTGTCATTTGGAGAGTAGAAAAAAGTTATGTTTTGTATAACAGTTGAATATGAAAGTATTCTAAGTTCTGTATCACAACTTATTTTTTTCCCTTTATTTTCATAAACTAATGTTAAAAAACTTTTTTCTACTTTATTTTTTTTATTGGTTTCATATTTTTTATCCTTTTTATCAAAAAAATACTTATTTTTTATTTACATAATTTTGCAATAATATTATATAATTTATACAAAATTATGTCAAGTATATTTATGAAAAAATATAAATAATAAGTGAAAAAATCATTGAATGTACATATGTAGTTCAATGATTTTTAATTTTTATAAAGTAATTATTATATTTTTATTATTCCAGATTTACATTTTTGTGCCATAATATTTCCATTATCTAAAGCTTTTAGGAATTCTTCATACAGGATTTGAATTTCTCTTTTTAATTTATATTTTTTGGCTTTTGGATTGCAATTAAATTCTTGACAGTTTATAATTCTTCCATTTTCTTTTATAATTTTTGTAGAACCAATATATTTTTGCGTATAGTCATAAATATTAGTAATTAATTCTATTTTTGTATTATCATTATACTGTGTTACAGCTGTTATAATATTACTATTAATTACCATATAAGTAGTAAACTTATTATTTGTTGTAACATTTATAATTTCACCTTTTTCATTTAATCTTATTGTTTCATTACATTTTACAATATATTCGAGATATTCTTCATTTCCTACAGAATACAAAAAATTAATGTTTCGCTTACTATTATTGTTAATATATTTTATTGGTCTTAATTTTTCATCGCATACAATTTCCTGATCATCTTTTTTAAAAGTTAAATCTAACATAATTCCTCCATTTCTTCTCTAATTATAGAGATAAATATATTTTTTGTTTACGTTAAATTATAGCATATGAAATGTGTTATGTCAAATATTTGGTACTTTTTTATATAAATTAAATTACATATATTTAGTAAAAAATAAGAATAACTTCGTATTAATATGTAATCTTTTCAAATACTAATATTGGTGGTAATGTGAAAAAAAGAGTAGATAATAAACAAAAGGTAGATATATCAAAAAATTTGGAAATAGAGAGAAAATGTGATAAAAATGTAAATGCGTATGGAGAATTTGTACCAACAATTGATCATTGGTTATCAATTGAAGAACAGAAAATAAAAACAAAGGAAATCGAAGAAAAAACATAGATTAACAAAATATATAAATATTTCATATAGTAAATTAGGGTGAAATTATGAAATATTTATATAACAAATTATTAATAATATTAGGAGTTATATTTAGTTTTAATATATTTTTTGGATGTTATATATTTGCTTTTTCGCCAAGTAGTGAAACGTTTAGAGGAATTGACGTAAGTGAATGGCAGGGAAGTATAAATTGGTCACAGGTAAAAGCGAGTGGAATAGAGGCTGTATATATCCGTTCAAGCGAAGGTTTAGGTTATATAGATCCATATTTTAGAGATAATTATAATGGTGCAAAGTCTAATGGAATACTTGTTGGATTTTATCATTTTGTTACTGCAAGAAATATAGAGGAGGCAAGAGAAGAGGCAAGTTTTTTTGTTGATACAATAAGTGGAACAGTACCTGATTTAAAGCTTGCTATGGACTTTGAACAGTTTGGAAATCTTAGTGTGCAAGAAATAAATGAAATTTCAACTATATTTTTAGAAACTGTAAAAACTTTAAGTGGAAAAGAAGTAGTCATATATAGCGATGCTAGCAATGCTAGAGATGTATTTAATAAAAGTTTAACTAATTATCCATTATGGGTAGCAGATTATTATGTTTCAGAGCCAGTGGCTAATGGTAAATGGGATACTTGGGCTGGATTTCAATATACAGATTTAGGAAAAATTTCAGGTATAAATGGTAATGTAGACTTAGATTTATATACAAATGATATAAAATTAAATAGTAATGAACAAATTTCTTATGATAAAGGTAATAGTAGTATTGATGATATTGAATATGAATATATTACTGTTAAAAGTGGAGATACATTAAATAAAATTTCAAGTGAATATGGTATAGCAGTCAATACTATTGCAAGTATAAATGGAATTAGAAATATAAATTTAATATATGTAGGTGAAGTATTAAAGTTGCCAAGTAAAGAAAATTATAGTAATACATCAGTAGTAAGTTACACAGTGCAAAGAGGCAATACCTTAAGTGAAATTGCTAGTAGATTTAATACTACTGTATCAAGAATAGCAAGACTAAATAATATACAAAATGTAAATATAATTTATGCAGGGCAAAGATTAATTATAAATTTAAAACAAAGTGATGAAGCAAATAATTTAGGAGATGTCAATCATAACATATATACAGTAAAAAGAGGTGATACATTAAGTGAAATTGCAAGTGAATATGGAGTTAGTGTAGATGATATAGCAAGACTTAATGGAATTAAAAATGTAAATTTAATATATGTAGGTGAAATATTAAGGATAAATAGAATATAGTAAAAAGAAGAATAATGTATATAAAAATATTTTTATAATAGGTGTATAGATTGTTAATTTTATATTTTTATAAATATATAACAATCTATATAATTTTTTAGCTAATATTTTGTTTTTGAAATAAATAATTCAAGGGAAATTCATGAAAAACTGCAAAAATGAAATATTTTTGTAATATTATTTTGAACGTTTTTAGTACCATCAATCAAAATATCCTGACAACTTAACCATAATTTTGTAACATAAGCTGCATCATTACATGTGTCTTTTTCTATATATAATAGTTTTTATTTATCATTATTGAAAATTTTCCAATATATTCATATTCTCTTGTGCATTTTTACTTCCTAAATAACAATTAGATAGTTTCAAATGTTACAAAATTATAGTTAACTTATCAAACTATTCTAGCTCAAAATATTGTAAATCACTTAATTTATATTACAAAATATACACTTTTTGGAAAATTTCATGAATTTCCCATGAATAAAAACACTAAAATCTTGAATTTTATGTTAATTTATAGTATAATATAAATAGATTATCTTTGGTATCAGGAGAAATAAAAGGTACAAGTTACAAAATACTTCATATTAATAACTATTAAGGAGGTAAAGTTTTATGAGTTATCAGGGGAATTATGATCAGTACCGTTCTATGGCAAGAAGAGAGGAGCAGAAATATTATGAGTATCGCTCTGCTGTTCGTCGGAAAGAAGAAGAACTGGAAGAATTGAAGAGACAGCTTAGAAAGGCAAATGACGAACTGGTCGAAGTCAAAAGAAAGACTCGCAAGGTTGAAGAGGAATGTGCAAGCTGGAAGGCTTCAGCTAATCGCGAACAGGCAAGATACGAGCAATACCGTCATCTGAATGCACAGATGCCACAGATGCAGACTGAAACTCAGGAATAATCTATTACATAACAGATTTTCCAAAGTCACTACTTCTTCGGAGGTGGTGGCTTTTTATTGGAGTAAACCATAGGCAATGCCTATGATACAGGAGAGCCAAAGACGTGGGTTTGCAAAAATCCCTAACTTTCGATATAATACTATAGGTTACCAGCCATATTAAAATAAAGAAAGGTAGGGATTTTTATGTCAAAAAAATTTGACAATGATAGTTTATCACATACAAGATGGAATTGCAAATACCCAGGGGAAATTCATGAAAAACAGCAAAAATGACATATTATTGTAATATAAAAAAGAAGATTTTCAATATTACCAATCAGAATAACTTGATAAGTTAACAATAATTTTGTAACATTTTAAATTATCAAGAAAAGTACAATATACATATATAACTTGTAATAATATATAAAATATGGTATAAGAAGATTGGTGATAAAAAGTTGAAGGAGATAAATGATATATTTAATAACTATTTTGGATTAATAGAAGATAAAAGAAATGAAAATAAAATAAGATATACATTAGCAGATATATTAAAAATATTAATAATAGGAGTTTTGTGCGGATTAGATAAAGTAACAGAAATAGTAGATTATGCAAAAGATAAAAAAGAATTTTTGTTAAAAGAATTTGGAATAAAAAAAGTAGCCTCACATTCAACAGTAGAGAGAGTTCTATCAATGATAAATACAGAGTTTTTATCATTGATATTATATAAAATAAATAAAGAATATATAAAGAATAATTTTGAAGAAATCCACTTTGATGGAAAAGTAATAAGAGCAACAGAAATGATAACAAAATTTAATAAAGTGTTGATTAGCGAATTAATAACTACAAAAAAAATCAAATTAAAAAGTATTAAG
>CAOKPF010000090.1 GCA_948470565.1 uncultured Clostridium sp. | reverse complement strand
TTTTTAATTGATTTTTGCAATACTTTATATAAAATTTTTTGAATAAAATTTCGTTTAATGTGTTCTACTTGTAACTTTATATATTATTTTATCCTGCTATTTTTACAAGGGAATTTAATCAAATTTATTGTTTTGTAACACAAATGAAATATTATAAAAAATGTAAAATATACATTGAGTTTGCAAAATACTAGGAAATTTTTGAGTTTTATTACATTATAATAGTATATTTATAAAAGTAGAGGTATACATAATTTATATTATAGTGAGGCAAATTTAATAGTATAATACATATAGTTCATCCATACTTATGTAAATAATTTTAGTAACATCCTTATTTTATGTAAATCACGCTTATGTAAATTCCTAATAGATTTTTCTTACATGTTTATCCGGATTTATGTAATATATGTTATTAAAATATATTTTTTTATTAATATATATAATTAAAAAAATCATATTTTTATATTATTTCATTTGTGTTACAATCTGCACAATTTGATTAAATTTACCTGCTATTTTTATTAGTTCTCTTGAATTTTACACTAATATGTAATATAATTTACGTTGATGTAAGGAGTGAAGAAAATGTTAGATATAAAATATATAAGAGAAAATAAAGATATTGTAAAAAAAGCGGCAAACGATAAACTTATAAATGTTGATATTGATAGACTTTTAATTGTAGATGAAAATATTAGAAATTTAGGTAAAAAAATAGACGAACTAAAAGAAGAAAGAAATAAAAAATCAGTTTTAATTCCTAATTTAAAAGACAAAGAAAAAGCAGAAAATATCACTTACGTAAAAGAATTAAAACAAAAAATAGCTGAACTTGAAAGTAAATATTCACCTTTAAAAGAAGAATATGATAATTTAATGTATCATGTACCAGGTGTTCCTTTAGAAGAGGTACCTATTGGAAAAACTGATGAAGACAATGTTGAAATAAAAAAAGTTGGTAATATTCCAACATTTGATTTTAAAATAAAAGATCATGTGGAACTTGCTGAATCTCTTGATTTAATTGATATACCTAGAGCTGTAAAAATAGCAGGCTCAAGATCATACTTCCTAAAAAATGAGGCTGTCTTACTTGAAATGGCTTTATGTAGATATGTTATGGATAAATTAGTAAAAAAAGGTTTTTGTCCTATGCAAGTGCCTGTAATGGTAAAAGAACAAGCTATGTATGGAACAAGTTATTTTCCTAGTGGTCGTGATCAGGCTTATGCTATTACAGAAGATAACCTATATCTAGTAGGTACATCAGAAGTTGCGCTAATTTCATATAACAGTAATGAAACATTCGAAAGCACTGATGTATTCCCAAAAATGTATTGTGGTTACTCTAGTTGTTTTAGACGTGAAGCTGGTACTTATGGAAAAGATACAAGAGGTCTTTATCGAGTACATCAATTTACAAAAATAGAACAAGTTATACTATGTGAAGCCGACTTTGATAAGCAATATGAACTTCATAACTTTTTACTTGGCAATGCTGAGGAAATAATGCAAGATTTAAAAATTCCATATAGAGTAGTAAAAGTATGTACTGGCGATATGGGAATAGGTCAGGTAAGAAAACACGATATTGAGGCATGGATGCCAAGTAGACAAAAGTATAGTGAAACTCATTCTTGTTCATCATTTAACGATTTTCAAACAAGAAGAAGTAATATTAAATACAGAGACAAAAATGGAGAAACAAAGTATTGTTTTAGTTTAAATAATACAGCTATCGCATCTCCTAGAATTTTAATACCATTACTTGAGTTATATCAAAATAAAGATGGTAGTGTAACTATACCAGATGTTTTAGTTCCATATATAAGTGGTATGACTAAAATAGAGAAAAAATAAAAAGTGTTCTTAATAAAAAATATTAAAGCAAAGTAGATGTAATTTAAAATCAACTATAAATTTTATAATTACATCTACTTAATTTTTTCACTATTGTTTTAGTATAACCTTAATTGCCTTTATAATTTCTTCACCATCTTTTAATTCCTCACAATATACTTGTATTGTATCTCCACTAAAAAGATCACCAAACTTTATCTGGCTATTAGTTTTACTATCTATTATTTTTGTTCCCTTTGGAATTTTCACCATTACCATACCATCTCCACCGCTTGACAAATTTGTCCTTATAGAATTTATTTGTACAATTCTATCATTCGTAATAGCACCTGTAATTCTACCATATACATAATAACCTCCTGTATTATTATATAAATCGTTATAGTAAAAAACATACCAAAGACTTGCTACAACTAAAGCTAGTATAGCTAATCCTATTAAAGCAATTCTTACAAACTTATGTCTTTGTAAAAATTTACTAAATATGTTAAGTGTTAATACGATTGCAAAAAATCCTACTATTATGCTGACTAATATCCAGTCAACCCTACTTATAATATTTTCCATATACAACCCCTACCTCTTATTAATTTAAGCCCTTCATGCTAAGGCTTACTTTTTTTCTATCATTATCTATATCAATCACTTTTACATTTACGATTTGACCAACTGATAGTTCGTCCATAGGATCACGAACATATTTATCACTTATTTGTGATTTATGAACAAGTCCATCTCCTTTTATCCCAATATCTACAAAAGCTCCAAATTGTGTTACATTTCTTACTGTGCCTGTTAGTTCCATACCTATTTTTATATCTTCAAATTTTAGTATATCACTTTTTAATATGACCTGTGGCATTTCATCTCTAGGATCACGCCCTGGTTTCTTTAATTCTATTATAATATCTTTTATAGTTGGAACTCCAACATTTAATTCCTGCGATACTTTTTCTATATCTATATTATCTAACTTTAATGCAAATTTTGATATACTTGATTTTTCCATAGTTTTAAAATCTATGCCAATACTAGTTATAAGTTTTGTAGCAGCCTCATACGATTCAGGATGAACCATAGTATTGTCAAGTATATTATCTGATTCTGGTACTTTCAAAAATCCTGCACATTGAACAAATGCTGCTTTACCTAGTTTTGGAACATTTAATAATTCTTTCCTAGATTTGAACTTACCGTTTTCCTCCCTATACTTTACTATATTAGTCGATATTGTTTTATTAACCCCTGATACATATGAAAGTAGTGATGGTGTCGCAGTATTTAAATCTACTCCTACACTATTAACTACTGCCTCAACTACACCAGTCAATGCCAAATCTAAACGTTTTTGGTTTACATCGTGTTGGTACTGCCCAACTCCAATCGCCTTGGGATCTATTTTTACAAATTCTGCTAGTGGATCTTGTAGTCTTCTTGCTATTGAAATAGCCCCCCTAATTGATACATTTATATCAGGATATTCTTTTGTAGCAAGTTCTGAAGCTGAATATACACTAGCTCCAGATTCACTTACAATTGTATAATACACTTTCCTATCAATAGATTTTATAACATCTGATACAAATTTTTCTGATTCTCTTGAAGCTGTACCATTACCAATAGCTATCATATCTACATTATTTTTATCTATCATTTCTATTAATTTTTCACTTGCACCCTCTATATCATTTTGAGGCTCAGTTGGATATATAGTTGCAGTATCTAATACCTTGCCTGTCTCATCTATTACTGCAATTTTACAACCAGTTCTATATGCAGGATCAAATCCCATTACTGTCTTTCCTTTAATTGGTGCTTGCATAAGTAAATTTTTCATATTTATTCCAAAAACTTGTATAGCTTTTTCTGATGCCTCCTCAAATTTATCTGAAAATATCTCTCTTTCAACAGATGGCTTAATATATTTTTTATATGCCTCTTTAATTGTGCCTTTTAATATTTCAGTAAAAATACTTATGTTTGAAATTATATTTTTCTCTAAATAATCTAGTATTTTTTCTTCATCTACCTCATATTTAACTTTTAATGCATTTTCCTTCTCTCCCCTATTTATAGCAAGCATTCTATAACTAGGTATTTTAGTTATATCATCTGTAAAATCACTATACATTTTATATTGTAAATTTTCTTCTGGATTTACCGATTTAGTTGTAATTTTACCTGTCCTATATGACATTCTACGAATATTTTTTCTAAATTTTGCATTATCTGATATATCTTCACAAATTATATCACACGCTCCACTAATAGCTGCTTGCACATCTTCTACTCCCATTTCTTTATTTACAAAAGATTTTGCAATGTCATCTATACTTCCAGTAGTTTTATCTTGCTTCATAATAATTTGTGCAAATTTTTCTAGTCCACACTCTCTTGCAATAGTAGCTTTAGTACGCTTTTTAGGTTTATATGGTCTATATATATCTTCAACTTCTGATAACATCTGTGCATTTTCAATACTACTTTTTATCTCATTAGTAAGCTTTCCAAGTTCCTCAATATGTGATATAACTTCTTGTTTTCTATTTTCTAAATTTTTTAAGTAATTTAGTCTATCTGCAAACTTTCTTAAAATTTCATCATCTAAATTTCCTGTTGCCTCTTTCCTATATCTAGCAATAAATGGGATTGTATTGCCTTCATCAATTAATTTAATAGTATTTTCTACTTGATACTTTTTTATACCAAGTTCTAATTCAAGTCTTTTTATTATTTGTTCCATATTCTATCCTTTCTTTTAGCTATATTATATTACATACTAGTCTTTTTTGCAATAAAAGATATACAAAAAGTAATAAAGGTTGTAAAATTTTTTTGTAGGTAAAATCATAAAAATATGGTATACTTATTTCGTAAATGAAAAAGAGGTAAGATGAATATGGAAAAAATAAATACAGAGGAGCTAGATAAAAAATTTGAAGAATTATTAATAAAAAAATTAAAAGAAAAAGAAATATTAAATAAAAAAAACAAGTGCTTAAAGAACAAGGAATCAAAGTAAAAAATCTCGGAAAAAGAAAATTAGAAATTATATTAATCACAGGAAAAATCACAATATATCGAACAGTATTACAAATAATTGGTGACATAGATTTAAAAAAATATAATTTAGAAAGTAAATTAATAGTACCAATGGATGAATATCTTGGAATTAATAGATTACCATTTAAAGTATCAGTACGAGCAATGATAGAAATAGCATTTTGGGAGCAAAATCAACCATCGTTTAAAAGAGCAAGTGAAATTATAAAAAGAGTTCATAATATAGAAATATCTGCTAATAATGTCAGAAAAATAACTGAATATATAGGTGAAATGGTTTATGATTATAACTAAAAAAATCTGAAAAAATATGGGATAACAGAGCAAAACTAAATACAGAAATTAGTAAAAAAGAAGGTATTTTATACATAGAAGCTGATGGCGCAGCAGTAAATACAAGAATTGAAGATAGGAATGGTTCTACATGGAAAGAGAACAAACTAGGAATATTCTTCTTAGATAAAGATATATATAAAAGACAAAATAAAGCAAATATAATAACTCACAAGGAATTTGTATCATTTGTAGGTAATGTTGAAACATTTAGAATGTTAATATTTGCCAAGGCAGTTGAACTTGAATATTGGAAATACGAAAAGATAATTTTCATATCGGATGGAGCAACTTGGCTAAGAAATATAATTACTGAATTATTTCCAGAGGCAATACAAATTTTAGATAAATTTCATTTGATAGAAAATATTTATGAATATGGAAATTATGTACTAAATGACGATAAAAAAAGTAGAAATGTTCAAGGAAAAAATAATAGGATATTGTTATTCTAGAGAACATAATAAAATACAAAGGGAATTAAAAAAGTATAGTAATATAAGCATACCATCAACAATTTGCAATTTACCAACGTATATTGAAAATAATAAAGATAAAATAGATTATTCAACTTATGAACATAATAATTGTTTTATAGGTAGTGGCGCTATAGAAAGTTCAAATAAGACAATAGTACATTTGAGATTAAAACAAGCTGGCATGAGATGGTGTGTAAACGGAGCAAATTATTTATTAATACTTAGATGCTTTTTTGAAAGTAATCATTGGAATAAAATAGAGCAAATCGTAACTAATCGTTTAAATTAGTTACGATTTTTACCTACAAAAAAATTTACACCCCTTTATTACAGGATAAAATCGCGTTTAGTGCGTTTGAAGGGTCTTATTTTGATTATATAT
>CAOKPF010000089.1 GCA_948470565.1 uncultured Clostridium sp. | reverse complement strand
GCAAAATGTATCATTCTCAACAACTGGTAGTGCAAGAATATCAGGTGGTAATTTAGTAGTTAGTTATAACAGTAGTGGATATACAGGTGGAACTATTAGAATTATAAGCGGTACATATTCTAGTGCTTCATATGGTTCAAGTTCTAGTGCTAATTGTAGTGGTACTAATCAGTCATGCACTACAGGTACTTACTGGAATATAGCAAATTATTCATATGGAACAGGAAATTCAGTATCAATAGGTAGTACAAGTGGAACAATATCAATACCAATGCCAACAAGAACTCTAACAAAGAGTGAGACCGTAGATGGTTCAAAATATACTAGTGGTTGGTCAAGATATAGTTTTACATTAGAGGTAACTATAAATGGAGTATCTGAAAAAGTATATGTTAGTGCTAGTTAAATTTGTTTTGAATACTAAAAGTCTAAAAGATGGTATAATATCATCTTTTAGTTTATAGTATGCCCAGCATGAGTAATAGCTAGGAGGTGAGAGCTTTCTTTGGTGCTTGATAGTGGCAAACTATTAGTGAACAGTAAGGATATCAGTCATGAGTTGTAATCTGTAAGCAAAGTTTTAGTTTGGCAAACAAGAACTATATATGAGTACTGCAATAATTATTTGGAGGCTATTTTAGTAAATGTACCAGATATATGAGATGAAAGTTATGATTTTTACCTAGGGAGATCTGATATTTTACAAATATTTTTGATGCAACACCTTTAGATATGAAAATTCTATTTGTGACAGTAGAGTGAAATATAAGAAGTAAGCAGAGGTTATAGTAGTAATAGAAATATTATGAAGGACAAATTCTAATGTGATTTTGCAACCAAATAAATTTTATAAATTATGATATAATGTAGATAATCTGTGGAGATCAGAAAATTTTAGAAGGTAGAGTGGAACTTGAGGATTACGAAAGAAGCATAATAGCATATAAAGCTCAACAAACGCAAAAGGAAACACTAGTGGAGAAGTATCTCTAGTGCATTAGCTAACTGCCCAGTACCGAACAGTATGCTGGAATAGTGGTGTGAGAGGTCGAAACTTTGATAAAGAGAAGCAAAGTTTCTCCTACTCGATTATTATGACAGGTATGTCGTAAATCTAGTTTGAAAATTTTAAGGTGTGCATTTGTTGCGAACTTTATAGTGACTTACCAAGCGTAAAACAGTAATGAAATATAAGAGAAAACGATAGCAAAATGCGGTTCTACGAACAAAAACTTGATATAAAGGTTAATTAGATGAATATACACCAAACTAAAAATATAAAAGAAGAGAAGTTTAGTATATATCAATAGACAATTCAAAAGATGATATTGCAAGATAATGAAAAGAAAGTAAGTAAATAATGAAGAAGACATAATTACTAAAATATTTGACAAAATAACTTAAATGAAACTTTTAAAAATATTAAGGCGAACAAAGGTGCAAGTTGAATTGATATCTATCAATAGAGAAAATAGAAGAATATATAAAAAATTAAAGCTACAATTATGTGTAATTTGTATTATATTGGTTACTTAGAAAGTAATGGTGTAATTTACTAGATCTAATGTTTGATTTATATTTTATATTTTATATAGAACTAGAGAAATTCTTTGAAAATGTACTTATTACAGATTATTAAGACTAATTTGTGGTGTGGTAAAAGATGGAAATTTATTATTACTAGTTAATAAGTTTCTAAAGCATAAGACAAATAACATATGAAGTACATTCAATATTTATGGAGCTTAATACTTATGCTATTGGTAAATGGTAAAACTTGAATTTAGTTGTGAAATAATTAAATATATATCATGGAGCTTTTATAGTAAAAGTAGCTATAATATAAAAAATACCATTTAATAAATTATTGTTAGTATTTAATGAGAAATATAGTATATAGTCAAGATATTATAGTATGATACTACTGTTTTTACTGACCAATACTCATATACAGCAATGCTATCAATAGTATTTTATATAATAATGGAATTTATAAATAAAAAAGGAAGTAAAATGTTCTAGTATACTAGGAATAATAATATTTTTGTTACTAATATTGCCAATGTATTATTCAATAATATATACAATTTAGTATTACTAATAAAATAAATAAAATTTAATCTAGTAACAAATCAGGAAACAGGTATTGGTATTTTGGGTACTATTATTATTTTGTATTATAGTAGAAACATTAAAATGTTTTTCCAATATGTATATAGAGATATTAGTAATATATATAATGATGTTTTGGTCATGGAATTATAGTGAATATGAAAAACAAGAGGAACATAAAAAATATATAAATTTGTACTTAGTATTTCATTAATAATGAACTACTAATAATAATTCCACAATATGTACAATTAATGATATTAGATTATACAGTTAGTTATTCATCAAGCAAATACACAGCAGAGTATATAAATTTAGAAGCAGTATTTATAGGTATATATGAGCATAATTTAAATTCAATAGTAAGATATTAAAAAAGATGAATATTTTTTAATAGGGCAATTAATAAATGATGGCAAAAAAGATATATATTTAATAGAAGGATGTAATGAAATAACAGGCTCATATGCTATTGATAATTTTGAAAAAATATATAGAAAATATAAATGCAACATGTGAGAATATACTATATAAAGTTAATGTAGAAAGATATATTTAGGAGTGGAAAATGAAAAAAATATCAATAATAAAAAATATAAAGGAATATATAAATAATAAAGAATTAATATTTAATATAATAATATTTTTAATATATGTGATTGTAACAAGTTATATAGGTATTCATCATGAAAATTGGAGTGATGAGGCACAATCATGGTTAATTTCAAGAGATTTGTCAATAATAGACATATTTAAAGAAATGAAATATGAACAACATTCAATGTTATGGAATTTAATATTAATTCCATTTATAAAATTGGGATTTCCATATGAATATTTTAGTATGATTAGTTGTTTTATTGTAGATATATCAGTATATATAATATTATTTAAAATAAAAACAAGAAAGATTATTAAATTATTTATAATATTTAGTGAACCATATATATATTTTTATTCATCGATAGCAAGATGTTACTGTTTAATTCCATTATTTATAAGTATACTTATAATGTTAGAACAAAATAAAGAAAAGAATATATATTTACATGCAATAATTTTGGCATTTCTTGTAAATACACATGCAATAATGATACCAATTGTAGTAATAATAGCATTAGTAAAATATGTCAATAACATAAGAGAATATAAAATAAAAAATGATAATAAAAATATAAGGAAAAGCGTAATATCATTATGTATAGTAGGACTAGGAATAATTATGTTTTTAATACAAATTATAAATATAAAAAGTAGTATAGTATTAGATCATATTAAACATGTACAAGATGTAAAAGTAATGATGTACAGAGTATTGAGTACATTAAAAAATATATGTTTTTATATTTTACCAGATGTTGTTAGTGTAATATTATTTTTAATTTTAGGGATATTAACAATTGTAGTATCAAAATATTATAAAAGACAAGCTATAATTTTTTGGATATCATTTTTTTGTATATCGATTGTAAATTGTAAAATATTCTTGCATAGTAATATACAAAGATCGCAAATAATTATTATATTATTATTTTACATAGCAGTAGATATATATAGAAATAAAAAAGAAAATGTTCCCAAATATATAAAAAGAATTGCAATCAGTATATATATAGTGATATGTACAAGTTCTATAATAGATACATTACCAATTATAAAATGTGAAATAAAAGAGAATTATTCTTCGGCAAAGGAGACAATGGAATATATAAATAGTAATTATGGAGATGGATATACTATATGTTGTTTTTCTAATTATTTTAATTCTACAGCTCTTATCCCATATGCTAATAAAGAATATAAATTTTATGATTTAGTAAATGAAAGGGAGTGGACTTATTATCATTGGGATAAAACAGCAAAAGAATATAGAGATACGAAAATGGAAAATGTAGAGTTAGCATTGATTAACAGAATAAAAAATAATAAAAAAGTAGTGCTAGTGGTATCAGAAGAAATGAATTATTTAGTAAATTTTATAGAGGCAGATATGAAGTTAGAATTGAAATATGTATCTAGAAAAATATTTGAAGCAAAGATTAATGTAAATGAAGAGTATTATGTTTATGATATAAATGATATATAAGAAAAACTATACAAATGAAAGGGAAAAAATATGAAGTATAGTAATAATATAAAAATAATAAAAAATATTGAAAAAATAGTTTTTAGGTTAATAATATTCATAATTATAATTCTAATAATATTATTAATTATAAATTATATAATTTTAAAAGTAGAGCAAAAAGATATAAGGCTAAGTAAAGAATATATATTTTATGATGTTATAAATGAAAAAATAAATAAATCAAATTCAGAAAAAATGAATTTAGATTTTTGGGATTATGAAAGAAAAGATTATACAGTAAAAATAGGAAATGAAAAGATAGGCAATAAGGAAAATAAAAAAAGAATATTAGTAGTAGGCGATTCATTTATATGGGGACATGCTCAAGATAATTTAAATAATTTATGGTGGAGACAACTAGAATATATATTAAAAAAAAATGGATATGAAAATGTAGAAGTAATAGCAGCAGGAATGAATGGATTTAGCATAGTAGATGAAACAGAAAAAATAATATTAAATGAGGAATATATGAAAAAAATAGAACCAGATTTAGTAATAATAGGGTTTGTATCAAATGATTGGGAAATAAATGATGAAAAAGATGAATATTATAAGGACGGAATAGAAGAATTTGAAGATAATGATAAAGAAGAATATATAGAAGAACATTTAAATAATAAAATAGCGATGGCATTAAAAGAAAAATTTAAAGGAATATATGAAAAAGCAATAGAGCTGTTAATGGAAAAAGAATATGCAAAAGAAGAATTTAAGGAAAAGTATGGATATAGTTTTAAACAAAAAGAAATTTTGTATAATACTGAAGAATATATAAAAAGAATAGAGAAAAGAGCGATAGAACCAGTATCGAATATGAATATACCTGTATTGGTGGTAAATTTTTATTATGATAGTTTAGAGGGAAATAGTCTTCCAAAATTTAAAGATAAAGTATTTGAATTATTGAAAAAATATGGAATAGAAAATTATGATTTGGAAAATTTGTATAAAAAAGAATTTAAAAATATAGAATATAATGAACTAAAAGTAAATATAGCAGATTATCATCCAGGAGCAAGATTAATGAATTTTTATGCTAAAAAAATATATAATTATTTAATAGAAAATCATATTCAAACTTTAGGAGAAAAGATAAATGATGGTAGTACAAGCATTAGTGAGTTTCAGATAAACGATTATCAACCTTCTAATATAAACTTAAAAAAAATAAAAAGCGATGAATATACATTAAATTTTCCGTTAAATTATGAAAAGTTATTGCAAAACTATGATACGAAAGAGTCGTATGTAAAATTAAATTTAAAATATCCTGTAAATATAGAAAAAATAGAATTAAGAGCAGATAAATGTAATATTAAAAGTGTAAAGGTAGATGTATATGATGAAGAGAAAGGATATGAGACAGAATATGATATAGAATTGGATATAGAAAGCATTAAAGAAAATAAAATAGCATATAGTGTGAAGACAGATAAAAAAATTACATCAATAAAAATAAGTGCAGACAGTTTAAAAGAACAAAATTGTCCAATAATAATAAAAGTAGAGAAAAAATAAAATGTATGTATTAGAATAAATATTGAAGTGTAGATTTGCATATAAAAAGATATAAAAAATGAAAGAAAAAATCAAATAAAAATATACAACTAATAAAAAATTGTATAAATTATTGTGATAAAAAATAATCACTTTAATTTATACAATTTAATTTTTATCTATTGAATTTTACATAATATATGATATAATATACTAAAGGAGTTCGAATATAATGAAAAGGAACTAAGCGCCACGAATAAAACTCTTAATTCCTTTCATTATATGATAACATGATATTATGATAACATATTTTTTTTAAAAGTCAACCTTAATATTAATAAAGGCAGGATAAAATCGCGTTTAGTGCGTTTGAGGGGTGAAAAATAAAAAATATGTGAT
>CAOKPF010000088.1 GCA_948470565.1 uncultured Clostridium sp. | reverse complement strand
TAGGAATTGGTTTAGCAGCAATTCTAATGTTTGTATTTCCCGTAATGGCAATGGCTGATAGAGTTGACCAAGTTTCACAAACAGAAGTAGAAACAATAACCTCCGAATTTATAAATGGAATAAAAAGCACAGGAAAATTGACTAATGAAAAATATAATGAGTTTATAGGTGATTTAACATCTAATCGGAAATATCTATGATATAGAACTGGAATTTAAAATTCTAGATGAAAATCCAGGAAAAAAAGGAGTTCAAATAGTAAAAGATAGAATAGGCGAAAATGTATACTATTCTGTTTTTACTACACAAATAGAAGATGTATTAAAGAAAAATAATGTATATGAATTAAAAGAAGGAGATATAATTACTGTAACAGTTAAAAATGCTAGTTTAACATTTGCACAGCAAGTGAAAGACAAGATTTATACAGCTATTGGTTCAGGTGTATATACAATAAAAACTACACAATCTGCATTAATTATTGCTACAGGAAGTAATATACAGTAATTTGGTATGTTATATTTCAGCTGTATCTTACCAATATTATATAAAATATATATGGGAATAATTGAATGTAACGAAAAATAGAAGTTGTTATATAAGAATTTGAGGAATGTTCACGGGAAAAAGTTATATTATATTCCTTTTTCATTTCACAACTCAGCTTAATACATAGCTTAGAAGTTCTAAATCAAATTAATCAGCGCCCTCGTGAGGCGAGATGCCCTAATTAATTTGATTAAGAACTTCTACATCTCTTCCTTGGGCATTCATTGTTCAATTTAAAAGGAATATAATATAACTTTTTAGCTTGAGTGAAAGAGGCTCAAATTCTTATATTAAAACTTCTTTTTAAGTGAAATGAACGAATTCCCATATATATTTTATATAATATTGGTAAGATACAGCTAAAATATAACATATAAAAAACTAAAAAGTAATTAGTTGAAAAAAAAGTAAAAAAATGTTATAATATATAAGTAGAAATAAAAAACGGTATAAGGAGGAAAAAATATGAGTGATACATTAGTAACAGTAGTAGCAATAGGACTAGCAGCAATTTTAATGTTTGTATTCCCATTAATGACAATGTCAGACAGAACAGATGACATTTCACAATTAACAGTAGAAACAGCAACAACAGAATTTGTAGACCAGATAAGAACAACAGGAAAAATAACACCTAGTGAATATGATAAATTTAGACAAAATATAGCTTCAACAGGAAATACATACAATATAGAAATGCAAGTACAAGTATTAGATGAAAATCCAGGAAAGAAAACAACTCAAACTGCAAAAGATAAAATAGGAGAAAATGAATATTACTCTGTATATACATCACAAATAGAAGAAGTATTAGATAAAAATAAGTCATACATACTAAAAGAAGGAGATTTAGTATCAGTTAGCGTAAAAAACACAAATCAAACATTAGCACAACAATTAAAAAACTTCTTTTATACAGTAATAGGAAATGACACATATACAATAGCAGCGTCACATGGAGGAATAGTACAAGCAACAGGAAAATAAAAAATAATTAAGGAAAGAATATTATGAAAATACAAAGCTTAGCAATACTGTTTGTAATAATAATTTTACCAATATCATTAGTCTTAAATTCATATGTAGGTACAAGAATTCAAACATTAAGTTTACAATCGAATTATGATTCTAAATTAAAAGATGCAACATATGATGCATTAAAAGCATATCAAATAAATAGTTTAAACAGTGATACATCAGATTATACAAATTCAAAAATGAGAGATATAAAAGCATCAGTAAATACATTTTTTAATACAATGTCAAGTAGCTTTGGAAAATTAGGATATACAAAAGAAACATTACAAAACTATATACCAGCACTAGTATATACAATGTATGATGGATATTATATATATTCACCATATAGAAATACTTGGGATGAAGAAATAAGTAATACTCATAGCACAGATACATCATATAAAAATAATGAAAATATATATGGCTTAAAACCATATGTTTATTATAGTTGTAGATATGCTGGTATTAATTATGATTTAACTATAACATATTCATTAGATAACTATATTCAAATACAAGGATATGTGACAGAAAGCGGAAAAAAGAAAACTGTGAGTAGATATGGATATGTATTAGAGTTTTATGATACAGATATAGTTAATGATACAACTGTAACATACAAAGGTATACCAATTACAGAAGAAACATCCTTAGAAGAAAAGATATGTTATATAGATACAGACAAAACTTTTAAAAATCAAGTATTACAATACAAAAAAATAAATGGAACAAAATATTATACAGATGGAAACAAAGTATTTTCTGTATTAAATGGAAATGCTATACTACAATCTGGTATGAATGTAAGAGATATACAAAAAAACACAAATGCTATGGAGTATTATAGAGAAGCATATAAATTGAAGGAATTTATAAAAACATATATACCAAATTTGAGTACATCAAATATAAAAAATAACACTGGAAACAATTATTATCAAATTGGAAAAATTTTTGATTGGTCAAATATAGAATCAGAAGATTCCAACTTTAATACACATAGAATAGACGTAATAAAAAATTCAATAGAAAGAAATTTAGCAATAGTAATAAACAACTTTAATAATTATTCAGGAGTTAGTACAGACTTCCAAATGCCAAAATTATCTGACGAAGACTGGGACAAAATAATGAATAATATTTCTATTATTAGCTTTTTGCAAGGAGTTAATATAGGAGGAAAAGTATATAATGGATATTCTATTGTTACAAATACAAAAAATGAAGACTTAGTAATGGAAGATTCTATATATATTTTAACCAGAAATGATAATATTTTTCATAAAGTAATTGAGAATAATTTGAATGGACAAGGAAATAATATTATTGGTATATATAATGTTAATATAGAAAGAAGAAGTATAGAGGATAATACAGGAAAGGTTATTTATTATTATCCAGCATTTCCAGAAAATGCAACATTGTCATATGACTCAATTGTTACACAAAAGAATATATCAAAGCCTTCAGAGCAATCTTTAAATGATTATATAGTAAATAATTGTGATGAAAATTTGAAAAAAGTTTATTATACAGCAATTGCAAGAGAACGATATGGATTGTATAGACAAAAATTAGAAATTTAGAAGATATAGTAAGATTACAACTCTTTAGCGAACATAATTTAGATGTGAATTGTAACATAGTAAGAAATATATTTTTTAGCAATAAATGCAAATAAAATATATTTCTTTTTTTGTATAAAAATAATAAGAAAGAAGATAATAATATAAAACTTAATTTAAGGAGTAAACAATTGAAAAAGAACATTTTAAAAGTTTTATTAATATCAATATTGCTAATATTATACATTTATATAAGTTCAATCCAATCAATACCAAACAATATAGTAATTTTTGAAGGAGAAAGTATAGGCCTTAAAACAATTTTTGGACTAAAAGCATATATAACAACAGAAAATGATGAGATTATAGATACAGTATCTTATAATGGAACCAACAAAATAAGTAATAGTGGAAAAAAGACTATAAAATTAAATTTATTTGAAAATATATTTTTAAAAGATGTAAGTGTAGATGTACTACCAAAAACAACAGTTATACCAGTTGGAAATATTGCTGGAATAAAATTATATACAAGTGGAGTATTAGTAGTCGGAATGTCTGAAATAGAAGGAATAGATAATAAAAAATATAAGCCATATGAGAATACAGGAATAGTAGAAGGAGATAGAATTGTATCAATTAATAACAATAAAATAGCAAGCACAGAAGAATTAATTAAAGAGGTTAATTTGTGTAAAGGTAATAATATACGAATAGAATATATCCATAATAACAAAGCAGTACAGTGTTCAATAACACCAGTGCAAACTTCAAATAAAGAATATAAATTAGGATTATGGGTAAGAGATAGTGCAGCTGGAGTAGGAACAGTAACTTTTTATGAACCTTCAACAGGATATTTTGGAGCATTAGGACATGGAATAACAGACATAGACACAGAACAGTTAATAGATATTTCATCAGGTGAATTCGTAACAACAAAGATTTTAAATATTGTAAAAGGTGAAAGTGGAAACCCAGGCAAAATTCAGGGAACAGTTGACAACCAAAAAAATATAGGAACTATATATAAAAATACGAAATATGGAATTTATGGTAAGGTACAAAATCTAAATAGTCTTAATATATCAACTTCTAAAGAAATGGAATTAGCATTTAGAAATGAAATAAAAACTGGAAAAGCAAAAATTATGTGCAGTTTAGATAATCGGAAAAATAGAAGAATATGAGCTAGAAATAGAAAAAATTTATAAAGAAAATAATTATGATAATAAAAGTATGTTAATTAAAATAACAGACCCTAAATTATTAGAAAAAACAGGAGGAATTATTCAACGGAATGAGTGGTTCTCCGATTATTCAAAATGGAAAATTTGTTGGGGCTGTAACTCATGTTTTAGTAAACAATCCTACAGAAGGATATGCTGTTTTTGGAGATATTATGCTTAAGCAAATGAAAAATACAAATTAATCCTATTAAATTTAATGCTAATTATATATTAATATTTAAAGTCAAAGTCCCAATGGTAGACCCCAGATATGTTTTTGACTAAAATATTAATATATAATTAGCATTAAATTTAATAGGATTGAGGAGTGGCCTCTTATCCTAGACCTTATTTTAATAACATAGGACCTATTTGAGTAACTGTACCAGCTCCTAAAGTTAAAACAATATCATTTTCTTTAACGTTATCTTTTAAGTAAGAAACACATTCATCAAAATTAGGAATGTATTTTGCACTTTTACCTAAAGAAATTATTTTATTAACTAAATCTTTAGAAGAAACATTATAAGTATTAATTTCTCGTGCAGCATAAATATCTAAAACAATTACATTGTCAAAATTTAATAAAGCATTAGCAAAATCATCTAACAATTTTTGTGTTCTACTATAAGTATGTGGTTGGAATACAACCCAAGATTTATTGTGTTTTTTCATATTTACTGAAGTAGAAGTAGCAAGAATTTCAGTAGGATGATGACCATAATCGTCATAAATACTAGCGTTATTAAATTTACCTTTAAATTCAAATCTTCTATGAGCTCCAGTAAATTTCTTTAATGCAATTTGCATAAACTTTTTATCTATACAATAATAATCACATAAAGCAATACAAGAAAGAGCGTTTAAAATATTGTGTTTACCATTAACAGACAATTTAAACTTTTCATAAAATTCGTTATTTTTATATACATCAAATTCAGGGAAACCATCATTATCAAAATTTATGTTTTTAGCATTAAAATTTACATTTTCATTATTAACACCATAAGTAAGTACAGTTGCTTTAGTATAGTGAGCTAAATCTAAACAATTATTATCATCACCATTAATTACTAATAAACCATCATCTGGTAATAGTTTTGTATATTTTATAAAAGCATTTTTTATATTTTCAAAAGTTTTAAAATAGTCAAGGTGGTCATTATCAATGTTTAAAATTATTTCTGCTTTAGGACTAAATTTTAAGAAACTTTCTACATATTCACAAGCTTCTATAATAAAATGTTCACTAGTTCCAACTTTATAATTACCATCTAATGCATTTAAATATGCTCCAACTTGAATACTAGGATTTTGCATAGCTTCTATAAAACACAAAGAAACCATTGAAGTAGTAGTGGTTTTTCCATGAGTACCAGAAATACAGATAGTATCTTTAAAGCATCTTGTAATTTCTCCTAAAAAATCAGCTCTTTCTATTGTTGGAATATTTAATCTTTTTGCTTCTAACATTTCAATGTCATCTTGCTTTATTGCAGCTGAATAAATAACCACATCCGCTTTTGCGACATCTTCGATATTGTGACCAATTGTAACTTTAATTCCCATTGAGTCTAGTTTTTCTGTTGATTCAGATTGAGCCCAATCAGAACCTGTTACATTAAATCCCCAGTTTGTAAGAATGGCTGCAATACCACTCATACTTACTCCTCCAATACCAATCATATGTACATTTTTATATTTTTTTATATTTTCTATATTTGGCATTTTAAAATTCACTCCTAAATGATTTTTTTCAGATAGATTATATAATTATATAACCTAAATTTCAATAGTTTTTGGAAATTTAAATTGTTATTATTTATAATATTCTTTTATATAATAAAATGTTACATTATTAAAAAATCTTTTAAATAAAATGTAAAAAAAAGAAGGAAAAAAATTTTTTATGGAGAATAATAAAATAGGTACATAAGAATAAATTAATATGTACAAAATAATAAAAACTTAAGGAAGGCGGTGCACTAATAATGCAAATCACAGATGTACGTTTAAGAAAAGTAAATTCAGAGAACAGAATGAAA
>CAOKPF010000087.1 GCA_948470565.1 uncultured Clostridium sp. | reverse complement strand
AGCATACGGCTGTTAACCGTAGGGTCGTTGGTTCGAGCCCAACACGAGGAGCCATGCGTACAAACGACTTTTCGTCTGTGCCTAGGAGATTAAGAGTGATGATGATTTGGGTTTCCATCACTCTTATTTTTTTTACCCATTTTTGCACTATAGCTTTCTTTTTTGTAATGTCTAATTTTTCAAAATTCTTTAGATCATTTTCTAATATCTGCTGAACTTGTTTTTCGGTTATCATATTTTCATTATTTTGCTTTTTAGTTTCAGATATAATATATAATATTTCATTTTTTCTATTTTCTAATTTATTAGATGTTTCCTTCATACTGGAATTATATAATCCATTCATAATAGCTTGAGTTATATTATCTAATTTTTTATTAACTTCTTTTAATTCGCTTTCTAAGTCTTTTATAATATCACCTGCATTAGCTGTTCTTTCTGCGTAAATTTCATTTATTTTTTTTGTTAATTCCTTTAGCTCTATACTATTTACAATTTGTTCTTTAATGCATTTTAAAACTATTTCTTCAATATATTCTTTTTTTAATGTTCTATTATGTTCACAAGAACTTCTATAATATAAATTTTTAAGTTTAGTACCATTTTTATTATTTTTAGTACTCATTTTTCCATAGTATTTTTCTCCACAATTTTCACAATATATTAAATCAGACAATATATATTCTTCCTTTGCACTAAATGAAGTTTTTTTGTTTTTTCTACGCTTTTCCAATATTTTTTGCATCCTTTCTTTACTTATAATAGCAGGTATTCCATCTTCTATTTTTATAACATCTTCCCTTTCAATTCTTTTGTTGTGATTTTTAGATTTGCTATATATATAATATCCTGCATATCTTTCATTTCCAATCATATCATACAAGCTATTTTTTTTAAATTCACTTCCACGTTTAGTTTTATAACCCTTTTTATTAAATATATTTGTTATTTCTATAAGGCTTTTTCCCTCTTCGTACAAATCAAACATTTCTCTTACAATTTTTGCTTCATTTTCATTTATTACATAATTTTTATTTTCGTCTATATCATAACCGAGTGGTGGAAAACCGCCATTAAATTTACATTGTTCTGCATTTTGATAAAGTTTTCTTTTTACATTTGCAGATAAATTAGCGCAGTAATATTCGTCCATCGATTCAAGCAATCCTTCAAGTATAATCCCTTCTGGTGTATCATCAATATTCTGAGTAATAGACATTACTCGTATTCCTACATTTTTAAGTTTCTTTTTATACATAGCGCTATCATATCTATTACGTGCAAATCTGTCTAATTTCCAAACTAAAATGGCTTGTACTTCTTTCTTTTTTATGCAGTCATTTATCATATTTTGAAAATTTTCTCTATTATCTTTTTGCCCACTAATGGCGCTATCTGAATAAAATTTTACTAATGTATGATTGTTTCTATCACAATATTTTTTAATCTCTTCTAATTGTTGCTCAATTGAGCTGTCTGTTTGTTTATCTGTACTATATCTTGCATATCCATATACTAACATATAAATTCTCCTTCCTAATTTAAATATGGTTCATATACATAACAGGCAATATCTATAATTTCTTCTGTAACTTCTAATTGTTCTGCTACTTCAAATTTGCTTAAATTTGTGTTTAAAAAGCTTTTAAATAGTTCAAGTGGTATTAATTTATTAACAACCCACTTTTTAGCTCTAAATTCATTTATAGAACGAATAAGTACATTTTGTGAATTTGTCTTTGATAGCAAAGAAGAATTTATACCTGTTTCATAGTGTCCTATTTCTTCCGCCAATACACATTTTTCTTCGATAGAGTTATCAAATTGCTTGTCTAAATAAATATTACATTTATCTATGTTTGTTAAACACAAACCTTTAATTTTAATATCTCCAAATTCCTTTTCAAAGTCTTTTTCTTTAATTTTTATATTTTTTTCTTTTGCATATTTATATAAATCATTTAATGTATTCATAAGTACCTCCCAAGATAGAAATATTATAATATAAAAATTTGTAAAAAAATGTCGAAAAATGTCGGCATTTTTTGGTAATACATGGTAAGAAAAAGTGGCGAAAGTGCCATTTTTTTGTTTTTCGACAAAATTAAAACATATGTTTATTGTAATGTTTTATAGTAGCGCTACTTTATTTGTAGTGCTTATCGTATATTAATAGGAAGTATAATAAAAATAATTGTAATATATTATAATATATTTCATATAATATTAATGTCAAGCTCTTGACAATTTAATTGGTTAATGTTAAAATATAATTAACCTTTTGGACTGGGTAGTACCCCTAACGGAGTATGTAGAACGCAAGTTCGCCGCAGTCCTTTTTTATATTATTTTTTCTGTACAAAAACTTAATCCAAGTAATTTATTATTATAACAGTATACCTTTGAACCATAAATTTTAGTAATTTCTTTAAAGAATAACTGTTTTTTCTTATCTTCTGAATTTTCGTAAAATGACCAAACGCTACCTGCAATAAAATCTGCAAGTTGTGCTCCTGTTGTGTATTTAGAATAAACAACATTAATGTTTGGACTAAATATATTATTATTAAAAGCTTTATATAAATTATTATTAGATAGTGCATCCTTATAAGCTTTATATATTAACGTATCTTTATTATTACCAGTATCCTTTTTATCTATAAAAACAATAGTATCTTCTTGTATTTTATTATTATACATAAACGTATCAACAGATTTTAATAAATATTCAAAGCATAATTTATATATATCATCTTTGCTTTTTACTATACCTTTGGTAGTAGTGTGAAACTTATCTTGCATAGTAGCAAATACAGTGCAATCTATATTATTTATTAAGTTTGCTATATTTTTTTTAAAACATTGTTTATTACTGTTCTGATTACAAGTGATACAGCAATTTAATTGATTATTTTTTATGGAATATTTAATTTCATCTAAACTATTTTTTAGGCAATCATTTCTAATATTTTCTATTTCGCTTTCAATTCTATTTAATTCATGAGCTTTTATTAATATTCCCCCAAGTACAAAACATCTACTATTTCCCCCATTAGTATTATAAGATTCATCTTTTTTTAATTCACATGTACCTGAGTCATCAATATATAGTAAATACATTAAAAAGGTAAAATATTATCGAAGTCATGGGGATTAGCTTCAAATAAACCATAATTTAAAAAAATAGATCTACCACCACAATATTTGCAATATCTTTCATCACTTGAAAGACTTTTACCACATTCGTAATTTGAACATCTGTTTAATACTGGTGTTCCACATTGTGTGCAAAATAATTCTTTTTTATCATTCTCATTTGTTTCAGCTCCGCAAATTAAACATTTCTTTACCTTTAAATTACATACATTTTTTTCATTATTATCCATCTTTTTATTCCTCCTTTATTATTATTATTTACTCATCGTCATCATCATCATTCAAGAAGTCATCAAGCAATATATTTATCATTCTAGCAGTTCTACTATCTGCTTTAGCTAATTTTCCTAAATCTACTTTACTATTTGCTGCAATTACTACATTATTATCCTGCATTTTTTTGTCTATTTCTTGTAGTAATTTTTCGTTATTTCCTAAAATAAAATCAGTTGTTGTGTCAAAATGTATTGCTAAAGCTTTTGTTATATTTGGTGGTAATTTTCTAGCACCAATTTCATATAATCCTAGTTGACCCTCAGATAATTTTTCTCCCATTTTGGTTATAGCTTCAGCAGTTTCTTTTTGATATTCGCCTTTAGCTTCTCTTAGAACCCTTATTCTATTTCCTATTTGTTTATTATAATTTTCTTCCATAAAATCTCCTAAAATTTTTTATATGAGTATTGTACTACAAATTGTAATATAAGTCAACATAAAACTACAAATTGTAATAAAAATTAAAAAACATATTGACAACCTACAAAATGTAGTATATAATTAAACTACAAAATGAAGTGAGGTGAAGTAATGAATTTAATAAAAAAATATAGAGAAGAAAAAGGAATGACACAAAAAGATTTGGCGGTAAAAGCAAATATAAGTTTGAAGACTATACAAGCTATTGAACAAAGTAGAAGGAAACCAGGGCAAATGCTAACAATAAAGCTTTTTAAAATTTTGAAAATACCTATTACTAAATTAGAATTTTTTTTGAAAGAATACACTACAAAATGAAGTTTAGGTTGGAAAGGTAGGCGATAAAATGGACGAAGAATTAAAATATGCTACGGCAAGTTTTATACTGGATTTAATTTTGATAGAAATGGAAGAGCAACAAAAACAAACTGAATAAGAAAGGAAGTGAAAATATGAATACTATAAAAGAAATATTATTTTGGTGGCTGTTAATAGATAATATTTTATTATGTGTTTCAAAAAGATGGAGACAACATACAATAGCTATGTTATCTCACAATCAATGATTTTATATAATCTGATATATCAGTTGTAAATAAAGTCATTGTAACACTAATTAACCAATAAATAATTTGACAAATTTTAATAATGATACTATCAGTAGAAATATTTAAATAGATAAGAATATTTTTTGGTAAAAACAATATAAAATCTATCCAATATTTAGGAGAAAAACATTCAAAAATTTTTCTTCTACAAATACCAGTTGCATCATCCAAAATACTAATTGTTTCGCTATAAAATAAAGTAGTATTATCAGGAAAATTGTGAAAAATAGAAGCTTTAAAACTTGCATATTGTCCATATCCCGTCTTTTGTGTTATTGGGATATATGAGTCAGAAATATTTAATTTTTTTAGTAAGTTTATACAGATAGTTTTATATTGGAATATCTTTTCTGATTTTTGGCTGATATAATCATTGTACATTTTAGTATATCTAACAATGTTAATATAGTCAATAATATTTGATATTAATTTATAGAAAAATATAATTAGGAATGTAAGTATAAGTTTTAGATACATAATGATCACCTCACTTTCGACAATATTATAACACATATGAGGTGGAAAATAAAGGAAATAAGAAAGGAAGTGGAAGTTTGGAAGTAGAATATTATTTAAAAGATGAAATGAAAAGATTAAATAGAATGAATGATTTATCAGAAAAGAAAATAAATCAGGGAAATGCAATGGACAATGAGCCTGAACAAATAGTAAATAATGTACTAGCTATGTGTGAGATAGCTAAAATTTTAAGATATTAGCCTTTATTATTTTCTAATGGATATCTTAAAGAAATAAGAAAGGAAGTGGAAACTTGAAAATAGAAGAATACCAAAAATTAAAAAATAATTTAGAATATGAATTTGGAAAAGATGAGTTATCAGAGATCACAAATGAGGTAACAAATATTTTAAAAAAGCACAAATTAGATGTTACCCCATATATTTTACAAGACATATTTGAATATATAAGGTTGAGTTTAGCTATAACTAAGATTTGAATTTGTTGTCTGGTACCAATATTTCTGTAAAATCAAATTGAAAATGATCACAAAGACCGTCTTGTGACTTACTTCTAATTTTATAATTAGCTTCCCATACAGAGCTAAAGGCTGGTAATACATATTGTTTTACATATTGTTTGTCTAATTTTCTATCACAATGAGGACAACAAATATCATTTTCAGCAGAAAATGAATGCCAGTAATAATTAAAAGTATTTTCACAATTCATACATTTTACTTTAAGAGTTGTAGCCATTAATAATCACCTCGCTTTCGATAATATTATAGCATATCTGAGGTGGAAAATAAAGGAAATAAGAAAGGAGTGAGAATAATGGATCAAAATAAGAAAATAATTGATTTAATGAATTATATGGAGGATAAGTATAATATTCCAACATTCAAAAAAGATGTAGAGGAATACGTAAAAAATGATGTAAATAAAGCAGTATTTGATATATACATAAAATTGGCAGATATAAGAGAGTTTGAAGTATAAAAAAACGAATGATAGGAGGAAAAAATATATGAACAATGAAATCAAGATTTTTGAAAATAAAGAATTTGGAAAAATAAGAGTACAAAAAATAAATAATGAACCGTGGTTTGTTGCTAAAGATGTATGTGAGGCTTTAGCATTAACAAATACTACAATGGTTATTAATAGATTAGATGAAGACGAGGTGACTAAGTTGAACTTAGGTCGTCAAGGAGAAACAAACTTTGTAAATGAATATGGATTATATAATTTAATTTTGGCAAGTAGGAAAAAGGAAGCAAAAGAATTTAAAAGATGGGTTACGCATGAAGTATTGCCAAGTATAAGAAAACATGGTACTTATATGGCTGAGGGGGTAATTGAAGAGGTTCTGTCTAATCCAGATACAATAATAAAACTAGCAACAAGCTTGAAAGAAGAAAGAATACAAAAAATGAAATTAGAACAAATAATTAAAGAAAACAGACCTAAGGTATTATTTGCAGATAGTGTAGAAGCATCTGAGACAAGTATGCTTGTTGGGGAATTAGCCAGAATAATGAAACAAAACGGGTACGATATAGGTCAAAACAGACTATTTGAATGGCTTAGAGCTAACAAGTATTTAATAAGTAGAAAAGGAACAGATTATAATACACCAACACAAAAAAGCATGAATTTAGGCTTATTTGAAACTAAGCTAACTACTTGTAGTAATTCAAATGGTAGAATAAGGACTAATAAAACACCAAAGGTTACTGGAAAAGGACAAATATATTTTATAAATAAAATTAAAGAGGTGAAACAGGTATGACAGTAGTACAACAAATAATATTGTATTGTCTTGCATTGCCTATAATGGGAACTTTTGTACTAGCATTAATAGGAGAGCACATTGAGGAATGCAAAGCAAATAAAAAGAAAATGCGTGAGAATAAAAAGAAAACAAGAGAAACTAACGAAAGATATCAGGAAATAGCATTTAAGTGGAATTTAAGAAAAGAGGTACATGGTTAAATGGATATGGGTGTTATGATGAAATGTGAAAATTGTGCTTATGGAAAGGTTGTAAAGACACAAAATACCAATACAGTAAAAAAAGCAACTTGTAATAAATTTAAAATTAACATTGAATTAACAAAATATAAAGACTTAAAATGTTGTTTATTTTTTGAAAGGGGTGAGATAAATGCAGGAAACAAAACTAAGGAGTGATATAATGGCAGTACTAGATGATATAGAAACAGCAATTGTTAAAAAGCAGTATGATTTAGCTAGAGAAGATATACAAGAATTTAGAGAATATTTAAAATATACAACAAAAATAGAAGCTAACGACGACCAATCAAATAACTTCTATCAATAAAAAAACTTATGTAAAGTTTATAAAAATATTATAACAAATTACATAAGAGATGTCAAGAGAAAATTTAAAGGAGGAAAAAATATATGAGTAGTTTATTTGAATTATCACAAGATTATGTAGCAATAAAAAATATGCTACTAGATGAAAATATTGATGAACAGTG
>CAOKPF010000086.1 GCA_948470565.1 uncultured Clostridium sp. | reverse complement strand
AATATTTTCATTTCATTTTTATTACATATATTTTTTACTACCCGTGAATAGTAACTTTAGAAATAAAAAAATTTAAATAAAATGGTAATTTTGGGAAAAAAACTATTGACATAACACTAAAAGTGTTATATAATAAAATTATATAAATATATCTAACCTAATAATAATTTAGAAAGGAGGAAAGCATCGAAGGGTGCAGTGACTAAAAAATAATTTTATATAAAAAGGAGAACATAATATGAAAAATTTAACAAAAAAAATCGTTGTAACTATTGTAGCTGTTTTAGTAGCATTTTATAGTTCTGTACAGACTGAGGCTGCTAAAGCGGTAATGTCTTTCGAAGAAGTTGTAAACTCGGTTTCTTTAAACAAAAATCGTGTAGCACTTCTTCATGAAGGAAATAGCACAAAACTTCAGGTGGTATCTACAATGCCTGTTAAGATTAAAAGTGTAAAATGGCTTTCCTCAAACGATGAGGTAGCTGTGGTAGACGCCAAAGGTAAAGTTACTGCAACCGGTCAGGGTACAACATATGTTACTGCAACTGTAAAAGTGAAAGGATGCGACACAGTACTCTGCTTTAGCTGCAAAGTAGCAGTAACTCTAGATCTGGATGATACTATTGAAGCAACTAAGCTTAGCAGAAACAAACTGGCGCTTATGCAGGCTGGTTGTGAAGAGCAGTTAGAGTTGGTAACAAATTTTCCTGTCTATAAAGTAACATGGACATCTTCTAATGAAAATGTTGTTACAGTAGACAAGAATGGGATTATAACTGCAGTTAGTCAAGGTGAAACAAATGTGACTGCGGTTGTTAAGGTTCCAGGTCTTGACACAGTATTATGCTACACTTGCTATGTGGCAGTAACTCTGTAATTTAGATAGATACAACAAACAAGGGGGTCATGATTAATTTCATGGCTTCTTTTTTTAGAAAATTTTTCATTTGACTAATTTTAGTATTTAGGGTATAATATAATTATATAAATGGAGGTGAGGCAAATGGAACAGGAACCGATTGTAAATATGAATAATATAATTTCCAAAACGTTTTTGTGGATGTTCTTAGGCCTTTTAGCTACTGGAGCAGTATCAGTGTATACATACTATTCAGGGTTATTGTTTAACATTATTTTAAGTGGGGGTATGTCTGTACTATTAATAACAGAGCTTGTTGTTGTGTTTGTATTTTCTTTGTTTTTTAGAAAATTACCACCAACTGCAGCAGCAATTTTGTATTTTGTCTATTCAGTAATAAATGGAGTATCATTATCTGTAATTTTTGCTTGTTTTGAAATTACATCAATTGCAATAGTATTTTTTGTAGCAGCAGCTATATTTGGTATTATGGCTTTTTTAGGGTATACAACTAATAGAGATTTGTCTAAATTTGGAAGTATATGTATGTGTATATTACTTGGCGGAATTATTGTAAGTTTTATTAACTTATTTTTAGGTAATTCTATGATTAATATAATTGTTGATTGGGTAATGCTTATATTATTTTTTGGAATAACAGCATATGATATGAATAAAATAAAAAGTTATGCACAGTCAGGAATGGTAGATCCTGAGAAAGCTCATATATATGGTGCTATGGAATTATACCTTGATTTTATAAATATATTTATTAGAGTATTAGAGATTTTTGGAAAGAGAAGAGATTAGAAAATAATTTATTTCACTATCTTTATTTAGTGAAATAAATTATTTTTTTGCATTATTATATTTTTTAAAGTGTAAAATTTTTATTGTAAAAATGTTAAAATCTGAGTTAAAGACTTTTAATGTCAATATATTTCTTCTATTATATGTAATATATGTAATTTTTTTATTTTTAGTTTCCATTATATATTTTTGGACATAATACTAATATGGAAAAGATTTTTAAAAAGTGCGATACTTGTAAATATTCAAGTTTTCTTACTAAAAATTTTAAAATAAATACTGGAGTATATTGTAGAAAGATAAAATATATACTACCTAAAAATATGTATAAAAAACTTAAATATTGTCTATATTATGAAAAAAAAGCTTGAAATATTGGAAAATATATAATATAATAACTGTATAAATGAGGGGTAATATATGCAATTAAAAAAGTTAGAAATACAGGGATTTAAATCGTTTGCAGATAAAACTCAAATAGCATTTTTAGATGGTGTAACAACAATTGTAGGGCCAAATGGAAGTGGAAAAAGTAATATATCTGATTCAGTAAGATGGGTACTTGGTGAACAGAGTGTAAAAACACTTCGTGGTGCTAAGATGGAAGATGTTATATTTGCAGGTACTGAGGCAAGAAAAAAAGTTGGATTTGCTGAGGTATCTATGTATTTAGATAATAGCGATAGTGTTTTGCCAATAGAGTATAATGAAGTGGTTGTGACAAGACGTGTATATAGAACAGGTGAGAGCAACTATTTAATAAATGGTAATGAATGTAGACTAAAAGATATACAAGAGCTTTTTATGGATACAGGTATTGGAAAAGATGGTTATAGCATTATATCACAAGGTAAAATAGATGAAATTCTTTCTACTAAATCAGAAGAGAGAAGACATATATTTGAAGAGGCATCTGGAATTGTGAAATATAGGACTAGAAAGGAAGAGGCTACAAAAAAATTAGAAAATACTGAAAACTCTTTAAATAGAGTATCTGATGTTTTAAGAGAGATAGAAAATGTTATAGGTCCACTTGAAAAAAAGTGTGAAACTGCTAAGAAATATTTAAATTTAAGAGATGAATTAAAAATATTAGATGTTAGAATATTTATAGATTTAATTGAAAAAAATGATGATGAACTGGCAAAATTAAATGAATTTATTACTACATTTCAGTCAGATATTAGTAGTGAGGAACAAAATATAAAAGATTTTGAAGATAAAAAGCAGGAATTAAAAATAAAAATAGAGCAAATAACAAAGAAAATTGAAGATACACAGAAAAAATATTTTGATGTAATAAATGATATTAGTAAATTAGAATCAAAAATACAGTTAGCTAATGTAACAATAGAAAATTCAAAAAACAATATAGAAAGATTAAAAGTTGAGATTGCAGAAGACAATGGAAAAATTGAAGTTTTAAAAGAAGATATACAAAATAGAGAAATTAAAAGGCAGTCTATGGCTAAAGATAAGGAAAAATTTGAATTTGAATTAAATGAAAAGCAATCTAAATTAAAAGAAGTTTTAGGAAATCTAGATAAAAAAGGTTTAGAAATAGAGGAAATAAAGAAAGAAGTTGATAGTTTAGTTGAACTAAATTATGAATTAAAAGTAAAAACTAGTAGTATGCTTACTACGATAGAGGCAAATGAAAAACAAATATTGGAAAAGGATAGAATTGATGAAAAAAATGAAATTTTGTTAAATGAATTAAATTCTAAGATAGTTATTTTAGAGCAAGAATTAGATGAAAAAAACCAGCAGATAAGTAGTAATAGTGAAAGAATAACTATTTTGAATGAAAAAAAAGAAGAAAAATTAAAATCACAACAGGATATATTAGATAAAGAAGCTAGCCTTAGACAAGAAATTATGTCACTTACATCAAAATATACTTATCTTGAAAACCTAGAAAATGAAAATGAGGGGTATCAAAGAAGTGTAAAAAATAGTTTAGAATATGCACATAATAATAATATAAGTGGGGTATATGGAACTATTGCAAGTGTAATTTCTACTGATGAGAAATATGAATATGCTATTGAAATTGCACTTGGTGGATATATGCAAAATATAATTGTTGAAACTGATGAGATAGCTAAAAATATAATTGAATATTTGAAAGAAAATAAGCTTGGACGTGCTACTTTTTTGCCACTTTCTAGCATAAAAAAAGTTAGTAATGATATAAAAAATAAAGTAAAAAATTTAGATGGATATATTGGAATGGCAATAGACTTAGTAAACTTTGATGATAAATATTTTGATGCAGTAAATTTACCACTTAATAGTACAGTTATAGTGGATAATATCGAAAATGCTATAAAAATAGCTAAGAAACTTAAAAATATTGCAAGACTTGTAACTTTATCAGGTGAACTTATCGCAAATACTGGTAGTATCACAGGTGGTCATAATGCAAAAAGCTTTTCTGGAGTTATTGGAAGACGTGAAAAAATTGAAAAATTAAAAAGTTCTATACAAGAAAAAGAAGAATTATTATCAAGTATTACTAATCAAATTGATAGATTTGAAAGTGAAAATAATATTTTGCAAAATGAGTTAATAGAGTTAGAGCATTTACAAAATGACTTAAAAATAGATATAGCAACAAAGACTATGCAATTTGAAAACTTAAAACAGGATATGGATAAAACGCAAAATTTAAAATTACAAAGTCAGGAGCAAACTTTACTATTAACTAAGGAATGTGATAATTTAAGAGAACAGGTAAAGAAAAATGATGTTGATATATTAAATAACAATGAAGAAATTTCAAAAAGTCAGGAAATAATTGATGAGTATGCTAGGTTTCATAAAGAAAATCAAAAAGTTATAGATGGACTAAACGAAGATATTGTTAATTTAAAAATTTCTCTTTCATCTTTTGATGAGAGTGTTTCATCTATAGATGAGATGAAACAAAAAATTGAGCAAGATATACAAAATTTCGAAGAGGGAATAAATAGGAAAAATTCTCAAATAAAAGAACTTGAAGAAAGTATAGAAGAAAACAAAACAAATATTAAATTAATAAATGAGGATATAAATAAGAATAATAATATTAAACAGGAAAGTTCTAGTATAACTGAGGAATTAAAAAATGAGAAGGAACAATGTCTTAAAGAACAGGAAGAAATTGATAAAAACGTTACTAGTTGTATAAAAAAAATGGATAATTTAAGAGAACAAAAAGCTAAAGTTGAAAACAACAAAGTAAAATATGACGTTGAAATTACAAATTTAAAAAATAAAATGTGGGAAGATTATGAGCTAACAGTTACTAGTAGTAAAAATATATTAGAGAATTTGCCAGAAGATACAAAAGTACCAGAGGATTTGAAAAAGTGTGCAGAGAATATAAGAAAAGAAATAAAAGATTTAGGAGAGGTAAATGTTAGTAGCATAGAAGAATACAAAGAAACAAAGGAGCGTTATGACTTTATAACAGATCAAAAATCTGATTTGGAAGAGACTAGACAAAAACTTCAAAATTTGATTAATAATATGACTACTATTATGAAACAACAATTTAGTAAGCAGTTTTCTGTAATTGCTAATAATTTTGATGAAACTTTTAAGGAATTATTTGGTGGAGGAAAAGCTATACTTTCACTTTCAGATAGTAGTGATGTATTAAATAGTGGTATTGATATTGAAGTTCAACCACCTGGTAAAAAACTTCAGAGTATGATGCTACTTTCTGGTGGAGAAAGAGCACTTACAGCAATAGCGTTACTTTTTGCAATCCTAAAGATTAAAACCCCTCCATTTTGTATTTTAGATGAGATAGAAGCTGCACTTGATGATGTAAATGTGCATAGATTTGCTGAATATATAAAAAAATATTCTGATAGAACTCAGTTTATTGTAATAACCCATAGAAAAGGTACAATGGAAGTTGCATCATCTACATATGGTGTTACAATGCAAGAATATGGTGTATCAAAAGTAATTTCAATGAAATTACAGTAAAATTATAAGAGGTGTTAATGTGAAAACAAGTGATAGAAAATTGTCAGGAATTAAAAATTCCAAAAGCGCTAAAGAAAAGTATGAATATATGAAAAAATTGCAAAATGAGGATATGTATAAATGTGGAACACAAGAATTGTTTTTTGGTGATGCTAATTTTAAAATGTCCTATTCACTTTATTGTACCTCAGAAAATATGCGAGCTATGGTTGAAGAGTATAAGTTGGCATATGATACTAGAGAGGATTTAGATGAATTAAGAGCTAAAAATGATTATGAGAATTTAATAAGTTATTTAAATAAAAATTTTGGTACTAATTTTGATGAGGATACAAAGATTACAGATATAAAAAATAAAGCAGATGCTATTAGTAAGAGAAATTTTATGATAATGAAAGATAAGCCTAAGTATATGTTTAACGAATTGTTTGAACAATTAAATAGTGTTGGATACTTAAAATATATTGAAAATGAAAGTGATGAGGTACTTGGAGGAATTCATAATAATACAAATGTTGGAGCTTCTAACCCGTTTAAAATAAAGAGGAATATAGGTAATAAAAATAAAACTCAGTTACAAATGGAATTTGATGAGCAATCGATAGAAAAAAATAGTGACTTTGAAAAATATGCAAAACTTATGCTTTGGTCTAATAGAGCAGCAAAACAAGCAAGGTTAGTAAGAAATGAAATAATAGATAAGTATTCAAATCAAAATGGTAAAAGTACTGCACAAGTTGTAAAAGATTTTAGTAATATAAAAAAGAAAATGGCTTTTAATACTTTACATGATTCAAACTTGTTATCTGAATTTATAAATTTATATGAAAGTTATATTTATGGTGAAATTAATTATGAGCAATTGATGGCAGATGAGGTTTATAAAAATGTTGAGGAAATCCAAAAAGGAATGGGAACTAAATTTGAAATGAATGATTTATATTGTTGTTCTGCTTTAGGAAATACAATTAATAATATGTATAGGGCAAAGGATGTTTTTTGTCAGTGTGCTATTGATGAATATATAAAAATTAAGGATGATAAGGAACAAGTTAAGCATTCCAAACTATTAGTTTCTGAGGATAGAGAAAATTCATTAAATGGTAGTGTATATAGTAATATATTACAGTTTGCAATAGAAGGTTTTAATCGTCCAATAATGATTCATGTTACTAGTGAACTTATAGATGGCGTTGAATTTTCTAACCCTGATTTTAAATTTGAACGAGGATATATTGCTTCACCATCTCAAATATCAGCTATATATAAATATGATAATATGCAGCTTATGGCATTGGAGCAGATGTCTAAGGCAGAGAAACGTCAGCAAAACGGTAATATTAATCAAGAAGTGGATTATTATAGCTTTTTAAATCATGGAAATAGTAAATGTAAGCATAGATATTCTAGATCTCCTGGAAGAAAAAGAAGTTTTAGAAGAACGTATGATAGAGTTGGAGGTGGTAAGGAAAATGATTATTACCAAAGATGAATTAAATAGTTTAATGAAAAATAGGGAGTTTGATCAGGTATATAAATGCTTACGTAATGAATATCAGGCAATTTTGATTGAATGTTTGAAAAATAATAATATTGATGATGAAGATTTTAAACAAAAAGATATATATTATCTTTGTAATAGACTTAATAGATTAAGTGAGAAATATCATGGAATAACTATGATTATTACAGATATGTTTCAAGACGAGGAACTTACTCTTTATGAGGCATTATCTGAAATGTTAGATAATTATAATGAAGTAAAAGAAAAATTAGAGCTAGTGTAAAAAAAACAGCTTTGTTTGTTAATTCTACAAAACAAATTAGAAAAATTATACAAATCATAAAAAAGTATTGACATTCAAAGAATAGTATTATATAATCTCATTTTAAACACTTTTAAAAGAGTAAAAATCCCCTATGCCTTGTA
>CAOKPF010000085.1 GCA_948470565.1 uncultured Clostridium sp. | reverse complement strand
CTTTTTTTATAATAGTTTTTATTTGACTATGATAAGATGGATTATATCTGACAAAAATATGTCCTAAGTCATCCAATCCTAAAATTAATTTTATGTTATATTTTTTAAATATATTGCCATAGAAATAATTATGAGAAATAAAATCCTCCCATTTATAATCTTTTGGCATAAAATAAATTTCTACAAGTCGAGCTTCAAGCATTTCATCATTTATTCCTTCAAATTTTTCTACTTCTATTTTATTATATATTTTATCTTGTTTAATGTAATTTAGGATTTTATATTCTGAAAAAACGTTATTATCACAACTATATTTTATAAAGCAGGAATACTCTCCTATCAATGAAATTAAACTATCAATCATTTCTTGTTTATTTTTTTTTACTGTTTGGTCTTCGTCTAAATAAAATATTTCAAAGCTATTGTTTACTCTTGTTAAATATTCCCATATTTTTTTCATATACTTTTTTAATACTTTCATATATTCTCCTGTTTTTTCTAATCTTCCATGCTACTTAGTACTCCAAATATTATATTCATGATTCCAGTTCTGTGAATTTCCATATTTGTTTTTGTTTTCCCGTAATGCATATGAACCATATGTTTGGGATCTGCATCTATTCTAAATCTAGATTTTCCATTTTTATCAGAATAGTTTATTAATGTCATTCCATTATTATTTGAGCCATAGCCAATAGTTATTCTTCCGTATTGTTCTTTTGCAGTATCTCCTATCTTTACTCCACCACTTTTGTTGACTGAACTCAAGGAGCTTACCATACTAACTACACTTCCTGTTGCAAATCCATTTCCGAAGCCATCTAATGCTGCATTAGCAGTTTCTCGAATTACGGTTTTAGTATTTTTCTCTTCCGAAATTGATTTGGATGCTTGTTTGGTGCCTTTTGCTACAGCACTGACTGTTCCAATAGCAGCTGCAGTTTTTATTCCAGCTGCTATTGTTGGTAAAATAACTCCAGCTCCGCCTGTTGCTGCAGCTTCTAAGCCGCCTATTGCGCCTCCTAACATTCCTGGCATCAAGCCGGCTGGTGCGCCTCCCATAGTTCCTAAATGATCAGAATATTTTATAGAGTTATTTTTGCAGTACATATAAAGATTATATTTATTTTCTTCCGCCTTTATTAGACTATCACAATTAATAAATCTACCCCACTCTGGGTTATAGTATCTACTATTTAGATAATATAACTTTGTTTCTTTATCATAATAGTAACTTCTATATCTAAAGGGGTTTATTATTCCTATGTGAGATTCATCTGTTATAATGTTGCCATTATTATCTTTAATAGTGATTATATTTCCCCATGAATCATATTCATATTCCACTATCTTGTTGTAGTTTTCATCTGCTATGCCTATGATATCTTCTTGCATATTTTTAATATAATAATATACTTTATCATTATACTTTAATCCTATTAAACTTCCTTCAACTCTCGTATATAGTATATCATATTTTTATTGTTCAAAGAAAGAAAAAGCTTCAGATGTTAGTCTGAAACTTAATAATTTGAAAAGAAACGAGGTTCATATCATTTGTTACTTTGAGACTTTTTGCTTTTTATTTCTTTTACTTCTGTATTTAAGTTTATATCTCCATAGCTTTTTCCTAATACTAATATAGTAAGCGGATATAATGGGAATAAATAAACTGTTTCCATAAATCTTTTTACTAAAACTTTTTTATCTTGTACTCTTTCTCCGTTTTGATATATTCCTAGTCCCATTATTTTTTTTCCTATACTTTCATAACCTATTAGACAATCTTTATGAGGAAATAAATATATTATTAATACTAATACTAAAATATTTATTATATATTTTAATATTTTAATATTAAATAAAATTTGAGTAGGAGATAAACTATATATTATAAAAAATATTATAATAAAATCTATAACAGTTGCGATTAATCTTTTTATTTTTAGTTTCATTGCTATCCTCCAATATTAAAGCCTATTTTAATCTTTCCACCACCGAATATATACAATCCGAATTCAATTCCAATAAAATGACTATTATCTACTACAACATTTCCGTTTTGCGTAATGCTTTTTTGAAAAACATCTGTTCTTTCTATAATTGTACTTGGATCTTTTAATAATTCATCAAGCAAAGGCATTGGATTACTATCACCATTGTCATAACGCCTCGCTTCTACTCCTGTACCTACTACTGTGTCACTCCCCAATTTTATTCCTAGACCTGCATTAGTTGATGTGTAATGGCCTTTTTTATTATTATATCCTACAGATTTATTATAACCTGCTTCGCCTTTTATTCCTAGTAAATTACCTTCTATTTTAAATCCTAATCCAGCTTCTCCTTCAAATACAAAAGATTCTTTTGCCTTCTTAGCTACTTTTTTAACTGCATTTACACTTTTAGTAATAGTTTTTTTAACTTGATTGGCTTTTTTCTTTACCCAATTCCAAGCTTTTTTTAAAAACTGTCCAGTATTGTCTGAATTGTTTATTGGATTATTGCTTACATAGATATATAAATTGTAACCTAATATGTCTTCACTTACTCCTAAATAACTATCAGCATTAATAAATCTACCCCACTCTGGATTATAGTATCTACTATTTAGATAATATAACTTTGTTTCTTTATCATAATAGTAACTTCTATATCTAAAGGGGTTTATTATTCCTATGTGAGATTCATCTGTTATAATGTTGCCATTATTATCTTTAATAGTGATTATATTTCCCCATGAATCATATTCATATTCCACTATCTTGTTGTAGTTTTCATCTGCTATGCCTATGATATCTTCTTGCATATTTTTAATATAATAATATACTTTATCATTATACTTTAATCCTATTAAACTTCCTTCAACTCTCGTATATAGTATATCATATTTTTATTAGTTGTTTCAAATATTATACTAACTTGCGTTGTAAAGAAAAAGTTTCAGATTTTACTCTGAAACTTAATAATTATTTATATTGCTCTAAAAATCAATATCATTTAATATAATATTGGAGAATTCAATATAGCTATTTATAATATTATAGCACAATTCTTGACGATTAATTTGAATTCTAATTTGAATGTCTTCGTTTAGTCTTTTTAATTTACGCTGTTTTATTTTATCAGTTAATATGAAAAATATATTTACTTTTGATGATTCTATAAATTCTTTTTCATAGTTAGTATATTCTATTATACTATCAATATTAGTGATATAATCATTTATAACTTTTTCACATTCAAAATTAAACTCCTCAATCAATTTATTTATTTGAGAAATGTCTTTTTTATTATAGTGATTTATTAAACATTCATTTATTAATTCAGGGCTAATCTGATACTGTAAACAATCATTTAAATATTCAGTAATATCTTTTTGTAAATTAATTTTTAGAATATTATTTTTTCTATTTTCTTTTTCTTGTTGTAAGTTTTGCCATATTAATATATCATACATTTTTAGCTTATCTTCATATTGATTCAATAAATGAATACATGACTTAGATGCTAGTTTAAGGGCTAGTTTTATGTTATATTCTTCATCTTGATTAGGTATATCTATATAGTCTAATTTCTTATATATAATTTTTTCTTTTTCTTCTATCCTAATTATTTCTATAATAGACCAAATATCTTTAGCTTTTTCACCTTCAATAATAATATTTTCAAAAAAATCTTCAATTGTGTTAAAATATTGTACTTCCATTTCGCTATAAGGTGTTTCACAAGAAAAATATATAGGATATTTATTATTTTTATTAATTCTAGCATAAAATATACTACACAGAGATTCTTTATATTCAAAATGAATGAAGCAGTCTTCTTTGAAATGGGCTTTAAAGTAATCTATATCGTTATATTTATTTGAAATTTTCATATTTTGACCTTTCTAATAATTTATTTTAGATTTTTAGTCTGAAACTTAGTTTTGTTTATATTTGCCAGTCGCCCATATTACCTTATATATGAATTTTTAAATATTTTCTATTTGGATTTCATCTTCAAATATTATTCGATAATTTCCTTCTAAAAATTCCAAACCAATTTTTTTTAAATGATTATATTCTTTTTCATTTTCCACGAAAATATCACACATGCGTTCGTGAGGAACTGCTCTAAGCCAGCATTTTCCATCTTTAAAGAAACCAATATCTGTAGGGAATTCTGGATTATTCCAGTTATATAAATTTTTATTTATTAACAAGTAATCTTTTAATTCTTTGCTAAATTGGAAAAAATATGTGTCATAATTATGCTTTATTTGTGTTAACCAATAATATTCCTCTTTTTTAGCAATAAAAGAATTTGGATAGTTAGTAACTAGTTCTGTTTGTAATTGTCTTACTTTTTTATTGAATTTTTCATAATTAGAATTATTATGAATGTAAAAGCCCAGTGTAATCATATTACACTTTTTATAAGCATAATTAATCAGTCTTTCATAAGTATCATTTTGTATGTTTTTATTTATTATTTCCATATTTTATAACCTTTTCCATATAATGTTTTTTATTTGTTCATCATAAATGGAATTATATCTAACTGATAAAGACCCTAAATCATTTAAAGCTAAAATAAGTTTTATTCCATACTTTTTAAATATATTTCCTAAGATATACTTATGAGAAATAAAATCATTCCATTTATAACCTTTTGGCATAAAATAGAACACTACAAATCTATCTTCAAACATCTCATCATTTATTCCTTCGAAGCTTGTTACTTCTATTTTACTTGTTATTTTTCCGTGTTTGATATAATTTAAAATTTTATATTTTAAAAATGCTTTATCGTTACAGCTATATTCAATAAAACAAGTATAATCACCTATCAAAGAAATTAAATTTTCAATCATTTCTTTTTGTTTTTGATATATAATTTTGTCATCTTCTAAATAAAATATTTCAAAACTGTTATTCGTTACTTTTATTTTTTTCATTTTTTCTCCTATTTAATGTATAATGCTTTAATCTTATTAAACTTCCTTCAACTCTCGTATATAGTTTATCATATTATTATTGTTTAAAGAAAGAAAAAGCTTCAGATTTTACTCTGAAACTTAGTAATTGTTTTATATCTACGTTCTATCACCATAATTAGAATGAATAGAATATAAAATATTATCACCAACATCAACTATTAATAAATTAAAATTATATCTAGACTCTGTATTCTTCTCTAATATCACATAAAAGTTATCTTCATTAAAAATTTTTTCTTTATCAAAGTAGAAATTAAATTTTTTCAGTTCTTCACCGTTTAAATAATAAAAGAAATTTTTTCTAACCTCATTATTATAAAAGCGTTCTAACTCAAAATCTATTCTACTAAATTCTTTCTTAGAAATTAAATATCTAATATCTTCGTCTTCATAATGCATTATATCAAAAACTAAAATATCCCCAGCTCCAACATGTTCAATTGGCGAAATATATTTTGTAGGATTAGGTATACTAATATTCCAATTCTCTTTATAAATATCATGAATATTTGAACCAAATCTTAAATGTATTACAATTACAAAAATTGCAATTGTAAATATAATAAACATTTTCTTCATTTTTAATAGACCTTTCTATAAATTTAACTATTTTTTATATGGTAAATTTACATAATAACTAATTTCCCAATAATATGGCTGCAAAATTTTATTTTTTTGATAATAATACCCCAAATTGTTTGCTATGTTTGAAAAACTATTATTTTCTCTTTTTTCATCAAAATCATAAATATCACTAACATTAACAGTTAATGAAGTAAAACCACTGATTGGATTATTATAACCAGCAATATCATATTTTGCCTTGCCAACAGATAAACTGAGATTTCTATTACTAACAAAGTTTGTATCACCACTACAAGTGTATTTAAATTTAGTTTTATTTTTTTCTACACAAGCCTTAATTGCATTTTTCATCTCATTAGATTCAGAAATTTCTTTTATTAATCTATTTTTAGTTCTACTATTTATTTTGCCATTTGGATTATTCATAGATTTATTAAACATACTAGCAGCAGTAGGAGTTCCTAAAACTGCACCGCCAACTGAACTAGCAACAGTAGTTCCTATTTGTATTATTTTCTTAGCAACATTTTTAATTTCATTCCATGTAGGCATTAGAGTATTCCCGTCTGCATCTTTAACTCCTATAAAAATGTTACTAGTATAAGCATATAAATTATATCCTAAAATATCTCTATTACCATTAATAATTCCATCAGCATTAATAAATCTACCCCACTCTGGATTATAGTATCTACTATTTAGATAATATAACTTTGTTTCTTTATCATAATAGTAACTTCTATATCTAAAGGGGTTTATTATTCCTATGTGAGATTCATCTGTTATAATGTTGCCATTATTATCTTTAATAGTGATTATATTTCCCCATGAATCATATTCATATTCCACTATCTTGTTGTAGTTTTCATCTGCTATGCCTATGATATCTTCTTGCATATTTTTAATATAATAATATACTTTATCATTATACTTTAATCCTATTAAACTTCCTTCAACTCTCGTATATAGTATATCATATTTTTATTACTTGTTTCAAATATTATACTAACTTGCGTTGTAAAGAAAAAGCTTCAGATTTTACTCTGAAACTTCGTTTTACTTATATTTCTCTTTTAAAGTGCCATCTTCATTATTTATTTCTTTTTAATTTACACTATAAGTTTTAATGGCTTAATAAATTAATCTAAATATATTTTTTCGTTATTAACTAAAATATATTCTCCTCTATTAAATAAACCATAATAAGTGTTATTTTCAAAAGACACTTTTTTAAGTTCTTCTAGTTTTGAATTTTGAATATAATAATTTTTTTCACCAGAATCTTTAATATCACATTTAATATTCAATGCTACTTTTTCTTTATTAGGAAAGTATTCAGTTATAAGACATTCATTATTATATACTATTTTAGTTTTGAAATTAGCGTAAATATAACTGGATAATTTCCATTTGTTATTTTTTTTATTAAATTTTGCATAAGATAAAGTATGATTAGTATCTCCATAAAAAACTAAATATTCTTCTCCAAGCTTTTGCTTATCAATTATTATATAGTCTGAAAAATAATACTTAAATGCTTCTTCTAATGATTCAAACTTCTTCACTATATTTTCTATAGGAAAAACTATTACTATAAATAAAAGTATAAATAAGATTCTAATATATATTTTTGAATTCTTTTTTTGCTTATATTTTAATATTATTATAAATAATAATACAATACATATTGTGATAATAATTAATTTTAACATATCTTTAGTCTCCTTTTATCATATAGCTCCTATTAAAGCAGGCGTGCTGGCACCTAATCCACCTACTACTCCTGCAGCACTCCAACTAATAGCAAACCCTAAAATCAGAAATGCATTAATATCTATTTTTATCTCTCCTGTAATACCTTCATCATTTGTATAAGATGCCGCAAAAAATATCATTGGATTGTCGTTATAAAATTCAAATCCTAACGTCGCACTAGTATGATTTAAAGCTGCCGAAACTGCTATAGATTTAGGGGTTGCATCAACAGATAGTGCCCCTACACTTATACCACTACCAACAATCTTTCCATCTTCTTCATTTAAGTAGGAATTAATTATCTTATCTGATTTAGGTTTTGTCTTATGTGATGTAGTGTATGTAACATTAGCCAAATTATTTTTAGGTAGCAATTCATATTTATTAATTGTTTTTGAAGTTTGTCTATTTACGCCAATAATTTCAGACATAACTTTTCGAACAAAATTCTTTGTGGCCTTCCAAATCTTTTTGAAAAAGCTTCCCCTGTTATCATAATTATTTATTGGATTGTTCATTGTATATATATAAATATTATATCCTAAAATTTGCTTCTCTATATTTACTACACTATCAGCATTAATAAATCTACCCCACTCTGGATTATAGTATCTACTATTTAGATA
>CAOKPF010000084.1 GCA_948470565.1 uncultured Clostridium sp. | reverse complement strand
TAAATTTTAAGTCTACATAAAAATTGTAACATTTATTTATGGAACGTCCCTTATTTTATAGCTTTATCAAACTAATTAAATTGTATTATTTATATTATCTTGCAATAATCTAAACAAATCCAACCTACATTATTCATTAAATGTCCCCAATTATTTTGTACTCTATCTATGCCTTGTTTAGAACCATATGAAATTGCCACTATTTTTGAATAATTTTCTCCAGGTCCAGATCTTACATTTAATCCTTGAGGCTCAATAACTTGATATGAACCAACGCTATATTGTTTTGAATCATCTCCATAATCAATATTACCATTATATCTTAAAATACATTTTACTCCACTAAACGGTTTATCTCTATATCCTACTTCAAGCGTTTTTACTCCATTTTGATCAAAGAATTTATAATTTGCATCTATAAATCCTATATGACCATACCCGCCACCATAATTTGAACCATATATTAATATATCTCCTCTTTTTATCTCAGTACTAGCAGGAAGTTTTGTAAATCCATTTGGTATATTAAATTCCCAATCCTTAGCATTACCATAAGCTTTAAATGGCATATTAAATACTCTATATAATAGTTGCTGTATTAAACTTACACATTGCCCTCTATACTTACCATTAGGTGGCGGATTTGATACACTCCCTTGAACTAATGCCCAAGAGCCAAACTCTCTTAAAGTCATAATTATTCTCCCTCCTTTGTTACATCAACAAAATTTCCACCTATATAATCCTTATCAACTTCTTCATTTTCCATAAAAAAATACCTCCTATGATATTATATTAATATATATAATTTAATTGACAAAAAAACACCTTTTTTTAGGTGCTATTAAAAATTTATAAAGCTATTCTTTGGAAATATTAGTTTTACTTCAGTTCCCTCATTTTCTATTGAATTTATATCAAGCCCTATTCTTAATCTATCACATAATTTCTTACATAAATAAAGTCCAATACCAGTAGATTTTTTTCCATTTATTCTACCATTACTTCCTGTAAAACCTTTTTCAAATACTCTTTTAATATCACTATCACTTATCCCCATTCCATTGTCTTTTATATATAATATTACACATTCCTTATTTTCTTTACTATATATTGTAATCTGATTTCTACTTTTATCTAAATATTTTATACTATTATCAATTATTTGATTTAAGATAAATACAATCCACTTACTATCTGAAAAAACTTCTCTTTCTACATCTTTTATATCTAGTTTAATTTTAAGTGTTATAAACTTTATTTTGTTTTTCTTAATAACTGTATTTATTATCTCTTTTAAATCACATTTTCTAATAATATAATCTTTTTGCACATTATTACTTCTAGCATAAAACAAAGCCTGTTCAATATATCCATCAATTTTTTCTATTTCTTCATCTATACTCTTAGTTATTTCATTTTTATTATTATCAATAATAAGTTTAGTGGTAGCTATGGGAATTTTTACCTCATGTATCCAAAGCTCTATATATTCTTTATACTCCTCCTGCAAATGTTTATACTTATTTACATGTTCCAACATAGATTTATTTACCATTTTTAATATTTCATATAATATATTTCCTTCTAAAAAGCCTGCTTTTGACATTAATTCTACTATCAAATATTTTTGATCAAGTTCTCCTAATTTTTCAAAAATTTCATTATAAAACCTCTTTTTGCTAAAATATCTGATAAAAAAAACAATACTATATGCTGTTAGTATGCTTACTGGTACATATATTTTTATTACTATATTACAATTGTATATCCATAAAAATACTTCTATAGTAAATAATGAGAATAAAATAAATAATAAATAAAGTATTTTATCTTTAAAATAATTTGCTAAATTCATTTTAATATATACCCCTGTCCTCTTTTGGTTTCTATGACATCGTCTACTCCAAGATGTTTTAATTTACTTCTTACACGTGCAATATTTACAGTTAGTGTATTATCATCAATAAATTCATCTGTATTCCATAAATAGTTCATTATTTCATCTCTAGATACAATTTTATTCCTATTACTTAGTAAAAATTGCAATATTTTTCTTTCATTTTTAGTAAGCTCTATTTGCAAGTTTCCTTTTTCTAACATACTTTCAGAAATATTCAATACAAAATCTTTTGCATCTATTTTAGACTTATTTATACTATTACTACTTGTTCTTTTAAGTACTGCTACTATTCTTGCAAGTAATATTTGTGTATTAAATGGTTTTGTAATATAGTCATCTGCTCCATAATTTATACTTAACAGTTCATCTATCTCAGACTCTTTACTAGTTATCATAATAATTGGTACATTTGATGTTTTTCGTATTTCCTTACATATATATTTTCCATCGTTAAATGGTAAATTTATATCAAGTAAAATTAATTCTACATTGCTTTTTAGTATATCTTGTATACAATTATCAAATTTTTCTAAAATTAAAGTTTCATATCCATTATTGCTCAAAAAAATCTTAAGTTCATTTCGAAGTTTATTATCATCTTCAACTATTAATATTTTTTGCATACTCTCACTTCCTAATATGTATTATATCATACAAAATATATCTCTGCAATTTTTTAAATGTATATTCTATAATTTTTAATAAAATGTTCTTAAGAAAAAAAGGAGGATTTCTCCCCCCTTTTAAATTACACTTTCCTCATTAAATCTTATATTAATATTGCCAATTCCTCCATCTACTTTTATGTAATTTTCACCATTACCATACACTACTTCATCACTGAATTTTTCATCATTAATTCTTACATTACCAATACCTTTATCTAACTTTACTTTATAATCTTTCATACTAGCATCAATATTTATATTCAAATTGCCTATTCCTGCATCAATATCGCTATTTCCTTTTAACTTTGTTTTAATATTTGCCTCACCTACACCCATATCCAAATCTAAATTACAAATTTCACCTGAATTTATATTAAAAGAACCTGCTCCCCCATCTATCTTAGCTTTATCTAGTACTTTTAATTTATCTATATCTATTTTACCTGCTCCCAGCTCAAAAGATAGTTTGTTAGTAACTAGTTTATCTATATTAATACTACCTGCTCCAGCTTCTATATCAATATTTTTAAATTCTATATTCTCGGGTATATATATTACTAAAGTTGGAATAGGGTTTTTTGCAAAGAATCTATTACTCTTTTCCTCTATTTTTAAATCACTGATATTTTGTTTACATTCTATATATTTATTGTTTGTTTCAATTTTTAATACTTCACCTTTTTTTATTATTAAATTAGTACTTGCAAGTTTTATACTTAAATTATCTACACTTTTTTCCTCTATATTAGTAACTAACATCTCTTCACTTAAGACATTATTATCTTTTTCTGGTTCAAAAATTCCTGATAAACCATAAAACACAGTCCAAATTGTTGAAATTATAGTTACAATTATACATACTGCTAATGCTATTGCAAAATATTTTATTATTCTTTGAACTGATGTCATTTTATTGAAACACCCCCAAATATACAAGTTGCATTTATATATATAGTATTAGCTTCTTCCTTTTCAGTATATTTTCTATCATCTGATACACCACCAAATATTGAAGTTGAATTAACCTTTACTTTTACATTATCTGGCATATATATATCTATTCCACCAAATATACTACTTGCATTTATTACTTGATCAGCTTCAATTATTGATTTTCTCAAATCACATTTTACTCCACCAAATACAGCTGTAAGTTCAGCCCCTTTAAATATTTCATTGTCAAATTTTACATCTTGACCTGAGAAGGTTGCACAATACTCATTAGTGTTTCCTCTATTTTGATTCAATTTTTTAATTTCTTGACTTACTTTTCCACCTATTGTATCCTTAAAAATAAATGATATTCCTACTATTATAAGTACTATTGGTACAATTAATTTCATAACTAATCTAAAACTTAATATACCTTGACAAGATAACAGCAAAGCGACACCTATTGCTAAACCAATTAGATTGGATACTTTGTCATTTTCTTGAAATAGATTAATAAAACATGGTATTATAATAATTAAAGTCCACCAACCACGAAAAAATATATCTATATTAGTTATTCCAAGTGCATTACTACCAACAACAATACCAATTAATATTAATACTATTCCCCATAATATATTCTTAAATTTACTCCTACTTTTTTCTCCTTCCAATAAATTATGTTACCTAATTATATCACAATTTTTTTATGTTGTATAGATATTTATATAAAAAAAATACCAATAGTAAAACAAATCTACTATCGATATATATTTTATATTATAACTATTAATATAGTTTTATTTTATTCTTCTGTTGGTGCCCCGCATTCTGGACAGAATTTTTTCTTTTCATCCATTTCGTAGCCACATTTTTTACATTTGTGTTTTCCTGGTTTAGCAGCTCCACACTCACTGCAGAATTTTCCTGTAACATCTATATTACAATTTGGACATTTCCAAGTACATGTATTAGTAGCTCCATTACTAACAACTGCTGTGCCTGAAGCTTGGGTTACTTGACTTGCCTGATTTGCATTAGGTTGCATTGGTGGTGGAACATTTCCTCCAACTCCCATATTTCCAAAAGCATTTCCACCTGCCATATTCATCATACCTACACCCATAAAACCATTAGCAGCTCCATTTGAATTGTTTGCGGCATCTTGTACTGCATTTGCGTATGCACCAGCAAGTGAGCCTTGCATTTGATAAGCATCTCCACCCATTTCATAATTATCAATTTTTTGATTAGATTCCTCAGTAAGTGTTAAACTTTCAACAACAAAAGATACAAGTTTTATTCCTCTTTTTCTTATAGGTTCATCAAATACTTCTTGATCCATTATTGCCTTTATTTCATCAGTTCTATTTGGAAGTTCTAAAACTTCAATTTTATGTTCATCACTACCAAGGCTATTCATAATGTTTGAAAATGCCCCTATAACCTCAGATCTCATTTGCTCAATAAGCATATCTTTTTTATATATTTTTGCAGTACCTGCTACTTGATTCATAAATAAAGCTACATCATCTATTTTAAAAGTATACTTACCAAAACATTTTACATCTACTCTCATTGGCATATATGAATTTGTTCTGGCATTCATTAATGGATGTCCCCAATCTTTATATGGTACAGGTGCAGGTGTTCCAAACTTATTATCCATTATTTCTTTTAAATTAAAGAAGAATACTGCCTGATGCTTAGCACTACCTCCTCCATATGTAAATCTTTGCCACATTTCTTTGAAAACATCTCCAAATTGTCCAGCAAAAAATGATGGAGTTGCAGATGTATCAAATGTATACACTCCCTCTTCAGCTGTTGCATCTATAATTTTACCTGTGTCAAATATTACTGCACATTGTCCTGGTGCAACTACTACTGTACTACCATTCGAAATTACACCATTAGGTGTTGTCTTTTCCACCATAAGTACATCATTAGACATGTCTTCACAGCTTATAACCTCTTTCCATTGATCTTTTAAAGTTCCTGCTACTGAACCTACTACTGCTCTTATTAATCCCATATTTAATTCCTCCTTATTATTATTTTTTATTTTAATCCTTCTATACTAGTAAGTACCCAATCATGTTCACCTGTTGTTACAATACTTCCGCAGTATTCGCATTGTCCTGCTGATGTAATTTGAACTGGAGCACCGCAATTTACACAATTTGTAGTAGACTTATTACTTGTACCAAGCTCTGTTTTTACCCCATTTTTTCTTGCAAAAACAAGTTTATATTTCATATGCCAATCTTTGTCTTTATCCCCCTCAATTACATTGTTTGTCGTAGCATCTACTACATAATCTCTCATAACTGCTGCAAGATGTACCTCTAGTATCTCTTTATCACCATCAAACCTGTGTGATACTAAATTAGCAGAATTAACAGCTACTCTTTCTACTATATTTATTTTATTATTATCAATAAATTCTTGTAACTGAGCTGAGTGCTGCTCAAATAATTCATTTGATTCAAATGGTCTTATAATTTTCCATTCTCTCTTAGACCATGCAGCCTGAATTTTTAAAAATACATCTTTTACCCATGACAAGAAGTTCTCTTCTGAGAATGCCTCATCAGTAGCTCTTATTTCTTCACTTACACTTTTAGTATTATCTACTAGATTTAGCCCATCTGTTGATGACATAAATTCACTATACACATTTTTCATTTTATTAATATTAGTAATATCTTTTATATTATTTATTTTTCCTTTTGATTTACCATAAATATATAAAATTACAACAAATACAATTGCAAGTACAATTAAAAACCAAAAACTTCCACCACCTGAAACGCTAATTCCATAAGAAGAACTACCACTACTGCTATCACTATCATACCTATTTATTCCTCCAACATCAGCATATATACAAGTAGTACACATAACTAAAAGTATGGCAAAAATACCAATAAACAATTTTAGCTTATTACACTTTTTCATATACACCTCCTATTATGATTACTAATATATATAATCATACAAAACTTATATCATAAAACAAAAATATTGTCAATATCTGTAAAATCCAAATCAGGATAAAATCACGTTTAGTGCGTTTGAGCCGATCTTAAAACATAAAAATTTAACTACTAATAATATAATTTACATAAAACAATAGTATATTGTTTTAATATTATAAAATTTGTTTTTCAGGTTTTTTGATTTAAAATTCAAATAAATCCTAAAATATAGCCTTTTTACAATATGCAGTCAAAAATTATGTAAAATATTATACGTGAAACGAAGTATACGCGATTTTATCCTGAATCCAAATTATATATATAATTTGGAGAATAATCAAAATTTAATAAATACATCTAAATGTTTATTATTTTAAAATTCATACTATTATTATTATACTAATAATGTAATGATATTATATATATACAAAATTATTTATTTTCCTTCTTAATTTTTTACAAAATTCATACATATTTTTTTATAAAAACTTGTTATTTTTCAAATTTTTAATTTTATTAAAAAATAAACAATGCTATTTAAAATAAATAACATTGCTTTTTATTCAAAAAATAGAACTAATAATTTCTATAATTATACCAGAGATTGCACCTATACAATAAGTAATTCCAAGAATTGCTATATTTTCTTTAATATTCTTATTTTCTCTAAATAGTACAACCATTCCAATTCCTGCACCAGTACTAAGACCTGCAATTATTGAGGCAAACGATAGCTGACCACTTACATAAAGCTCTGTAAGTAAAACTGATGCTGCACAATTTGGTATCATACCTATAACAGCTGCAACAAGTGGTTGAAATATACTTCCACTAAGTAAAATTGTAGATAATCTATCTTGACCAATAATATGTATAATTACATTTAATACAAATGAAACAATCATTATATAAATAAATATACTAATTGTATGTCTTAGTGCAGATTTTAAAATTCCATGTTCACAATCACAATGAGAACACATTTTATGAATATGCTCCTCTGCATTTCCTATACTTGTTTCAATACTATTTTTATGTCTATGTGATAATAATATATCAATTACAATTCCTATAACTATTGCTAAAACTAACTTTACTATAATTATTTTTAACATATTAGCAAAACTTGATGGATTAGCTATAAGTACTGGTATTGCTTCATCAGATGTAGCTATAAACACAGCAATAAGTGTGCCTAGTGTTATAACTCTTCCTGAATATAGACTAGAAGCGGTAACTGAAAAGCCACATTGTGGTAAACAACCAAGTATTGCTCCTATTACACTACCATATTTTCCTGAACTTGATAATATAAAATTTATTTTACTTGATTTTTTATGTTCTATATATTCTATTATTATATATGAAATTAATAAAAAAGGTAACATTTTTAATGAATCTATTAAAGTATCTTGTATTATATCTAGCATCTATAAACACCAACTTTCAAGTCTTTATTATACTATATTTATTTTTCTCTGTCAATGTACTAAAATTTAAAATTTTACAATCGAGTAGAGAAAACTTTTCACTGAATAGTGAATACTTTTCCCTCTCACA
>CAOKPF010000083.1 GCA_948470565.1 uncultured Clostridium sp. | reverse complement strand
TTTTATTTGATTTTTTCTTTCATTTTTTATATCTTTTTATATGCAAATCTACATTATAGAATCAATTATAAAATATGATACAGATGAAGTAAGATTACATATATTTAGTGGAAAAATGTATTACAAAATATGTGATGGATGGAAAAAGGCAAAGTTTGATGAATATGCACCAAAAAGTTCAATTAATTTTAGTAGATTAAGGGAGGAACTTTATAAAGATTTTGACAGAACGATTAAAAAAGCAGATGAAAATGGACTTTTGGAAAGCTTTTGGCATAAAGAGAGATATCCTAAAGAGTAGATTGTTTCTGTTTTAAAATTGTATCTTAATGAGTAAATAATGTATAATTAATTTTAAAAGGAGTTAAGCGTTTAAAGTTTAACTCTTTTTAGTTTTTCTATTGCATTCTATTTACAAATTATATTTCATGTAGTATAATATCACTAGATATATAACGTATGATATATATTGTGAGTTATATAAACATATATTAGTATGAAAGGAGAAAATATGCCACCATTAAGAAAATTTAGTAGTGAAGATATAGTAAATATTGCATACAAAATTGTAAAAGATGAAGGCTTTGAAAATTTAAATGCAAGGAAAGTTGCAAGTAAGCTAAACTCTTCTGTACAACCAATATTTCATAATTTTTCATCAATGGAAGAATTAAATAGTAAAGTATATGATAAAATTTGTGACACATACAAAGAGTATATATTAAGTGGAATAAATGGAGAACAACCATATAAAGCAGTAGGTTTATCATATATAAAGTTTGCAAAAGATTATCCTGAGTTTTTTAAGATTATGTTTATGCAAAAGACATATCTTGGTGCTATAGACTTCGTAATGTCAGATGCAACAGGTAAGGATATTATAAAGGCAGGGCAGATTTTGTCAGGATTATCCTATGAAGAACAAAAGAAATTTCATGTAAAGGTGTGGATATTTACACATGGAATAGCATGTTTAGTTGCAACTAAAACAGTAGAGTTTTCTGATAAAGAGATAGAAGATATGCTTACAAATACTGTAAGAGAAATGTTAATAGGGTATAATATTGAAAAAAAAGGAGGAAATTTACATGGAAAATGTGATTGAAGTAAAAGGGCTAACAAAAGAATACAAAAATTTAAAAGCAGTTGATAATTTATCTTTTGAAGTACATATTGGTGAAATATTAGGTTTGTTAGGTCCAAATGGAAGTGGTAAATCTACAACTATAAATTGTATTTTATCACTTTTAAAGTTTAGTAGTGGGAGTATAAAAATTTTTGGGAAGGAAATGAGTCCAAATGCTTATGATATAAAAAGGGAAATTGGTGTTGTTTTTCAAGATGTAGCAGTATTTGAAGAATTAAATGTATATGATAATATAGATTATTTTTGTGGTCTTTATGTAAAAGATAAAGAAACTAGAAAAAAATATGTAAATGAAGCTATTGATTTAGTAAAATTAGATGATTTTAGAAAGTTTTATCCAAAACAATTATCAGGTGGTCTTTTAAGAAGATTAAATATTGCTTGCGGAATTGCACATAAACCAAAACTAATTTTTTTAGATGAACCAACTGTTGCAGTTGATCCACAAAGTAGAAATAATATTTTAGATGGCATAAAAATGTTAAGGGACAATGGAGCTACAATTGTATATACAACCCATTATATGGAAGAGGTAGAAATTATTTGTGATAGGGTAATTATTATTGATAAAGGTAAAGTAATTGCAAGTGGTACTAATGATAAGTTAAAGGAACTTGCAAATATTGAAGAAAAAATAAGTGTAGAAGTGATTAATTTAGATAAAAAATATATAGATAAGATAAAGAGTTTTGAAAATGTAGATGATGTAGAATATAATAATAACGTATTAGTTATTACATATAAAAAAGGTAAAAATAATATAGTGGAATTAATGGAGTATTTGAAAAAAGAGAATATTGTGTATAACAAAATTTATTCTGAGAGACCAACACTTAATGATGTATTCTTAGAACTTACTGGTAAGGAGCTTCGTGACTGATGTTTATACATAATTTTAAATATTCTCTAAAAACTCTTTTTAAAAATAAAATGTTGATATTTTGGACTTTTGCCTTTCCAATAATACTTGGAACTTTTTTTAATTTGGCTTTTTCTAATATAGAAAATAGTGAGAAATTAGATATAATAAATATTGCTATTGTAGAAAATGAAGATTTCAAAGATTATGAAATTTATAAGGAAGCATTTAATAAATTAAGTGATTTAAATAATGAAGATAGACTTTTTAATACACATTATATAACAGAAGATAGCGCAAAAACGTTGTTAGATAATGATGAAATTACAGGATATGTAATTTTTGACTCGAATCCTAAAGTTATAGTTGGTACAAGTGGCATTAATGAAACAATTTTAAAATATGTTGTAGAAGAAATTAATCAAACTATAAATACTGTAGAAAATATAGCTAAGAGCAATATAAATAGGGAATTTGCTAGTGGAAACTATAATTTAGATTATGAAGGAATTTACAAGGAAGCATCAGAAATTGCACAAAGTAAAGAGGCAAATATAGTAGATATTTCAAGTAGTAATCTAAGTTATACAATGATTGAATTTTATACTTTAATTGCTATGGCTTGTTTGTATGGTGGAATACTTGGTATGGTTGCTGTTAATCAAAATTTAGCTAATATGAGTAATAATGGAAAAAGGGTAGCTATTAGCCCAACACCTAAAGTAAGACTTATATTTAGTAGTGTCTTAGCTAGTTATATTGCTCAAATTATTGGAGTTACACTTTTATTTGTATATACTATTTTTGTACTAAATGTTGATTATGGAGATAATTTGTTACTAGTAATTCTTCTTGCATTAGTTGGAAGTTTGGCAGGACTTTCAATGGGAATAGTAATAGCTTGTATATTTAAATTAAATGACAATATAAAGACAGGTATACTTTTATCTATTACAATGCTTGGATGTTTTTTATCTGGTATGATGGGAATTACAATGAAATATATTGTAGATACAAATTTTCCTATTGTAAATAAAATAAATCCTGCCAGTATGATAACTGATGGATTTTACTCACTTTATTATTATGATACATTAGATAGATACTATTTTAATGTATTAAGTTTACTTATATTTGCCTTTATAATGATAGGCATATCAGTATGTAGTTTAAGGAGGCAAAAATATGATAGTATTTAAAACGTTTTTAAAAGTACTTAAAGCTTGTATTTTTCCTATTGTAATGTATACAGTAATATTAATATTTTTTGGTGCCTTTAATATGAAAACTAGTGATAATTCTATAAATTTTGTTGCAAGTACACCAGATGTTTTAATTATAAATAATGATGAAGAGGTAGGAATTACTAAAAGTATTGTAGAATATATAAAGAAAAACTGTAATATTATAGATATAGAAAATAATGAGGAGGCTATAAATGATGCACTATTTTACAGAGATGTAAATTACATTATATATATTCCACAAAATTTTAGACAAGATTTTTTAGCTAAGAAAAATCCTGAGATTAAAGTAAAAAGTACAGGAGATTATCAAGCCTCTCTTGCTGAAATGATGCTTGAGAGATATATAAATGTTGCTAATATTTATAATAAAGAGCTAAATAATGAGGATGAAATTATAAATAGTATTAATGATACTTTGTCAAAACAGACAGAAGTACAAGTTACTTCAAAATTAGATACTGATAATTTATCAAAAGTAGCATTTTATTATAACTTTGCAAGTTATAGTATTATGGCAGGTTGTGTATATGTAATTTGTTTAATACTTTCTAGTTTTAAATCAATAAATATTAGTAAAAGGACAATTATAAGTAGTATAAACTATAAAGTATATAATGCAAATTTGCTTATTTCAAATAGTATGTTTGCTATTATACTTTGGATTATATATGTGCTTGTAAGTTTTGTTTTAATCGGAGATATAATGTTTACAGCCCATGGAATTATTGTGATTATTAATTCTTTTGTGTTTACATTATGTGCAGTTACAATAGCTTTTTTGATCGGTAATTTAGTGAGTAATAAAAATGCTATAAATGGAATTGTAAATGTGATAGCTCTTGGTTCAAGTTTTTTGTGTGGTGCTTTTGTTCCGATGGAGTGGTTACCTGATTTTGTACTAAAAATTGCACATATATTGCCGACATATTGGTATATAAAAACTAATGAGATGTTAAAAACTATGGAAGTGATAAATTTTGATACAGTAAAACCTTTGCTATTTAATATGTTAGTATTATTTATCTTTAGTATAATATTTGTAATTATTACAAATATTATATCTGGTAGGAAAAGAAAAATAAGTTAGATAATAATAAAAAATATGAAATGAAAATAAGCTAAATTGAAGTTGTAGTTTAGCTTATTTTTATTTGTAATTTTACAAATAATGTGTTATACTTACTAGTACAAAATAAAAATTTATATGAGAGGTGATAATTATATAAAAGCTATCTATTGATTTAATTGCAGAAACTACAGAAATTGAATTTAAAAGAGAAGTTGAAATGAAAAAGCCTAAAAGTTGGCTTAAAACTGTATCTGCATTTAGTAACGGAATTGGTGGAATAATATTATTTGGGGTAAATGATGACAGAGAAGTTGTGGGAATAGAAAATGTGCAAGAATATATAGAAAAAATAAGTGAAATAATAAAAAGGAAAATTGAACCATTAGTAAATTTTGAAATTACTGTATGTACGCAAAATGATAAGAATATTATAAAATTAATTGTTAAACAGGGGACAAATACACCTTATTATTATGTTTCTGATGGTAATAAAATAGTATTTGTAAGAATAGGAAATGAGAGTGTGAGCGCACCATCATATATAATTAATGAACTAATTTTAAAAGGCGAAAAATTAACTTTTGATGCAAATAATTCTAAATATAATTTTAATGATTTAAGTTTTACATTATTTAAAGCTACTTATCTTCAAAAGACAGGAAAACAATTGGAAGATAATGATTTTATATCATTTGGTTTAATGGATAGTAGTAAAAAGCTTACTTATGCAGGTGTACTATTTTCAGATCAGTGTCCATTATTACAATCAAGAATATTTTGTACAAGATGGAATGGTTTAGATAAAACATCTATTTTTGAAGAAGCAGTAGATGATAAAGAATATAGCGGAAATTTGATTGCTCTTTTGGAGAATGGTTTTAATTTTATCAAAAATCACAATACAAAGGCATGGAAAAAGTTAGCTAGAACAAGGGTGGAATATTATGATTATAATGAAAGAGTTATAACAGAAATATTAGTAAATGCCTTAATTCATCGTTCATATGACATTATGGGAGCAGAAATTCATATTGATATATATGATGATAGACTTGAGATTGTTTCACCAGGTGGGATGTATGATGGTATACAAATACAAAAAAGAAACATTTTAGACATTCCATCAAAAAGAAGAAATCCAGTAATAGCTGATGTATTTCAAAGATTAGATTATATGGAAAGACGTGGGAGTGGCTTTAAAAAAAATATATGAAGCAATAGGCAATAAAGAAAATGTAAAGTTCTATTCAGACAGTAGTGACTTTAAGGTTACTTTAATGAATGAAAACTATAATAGAAGAAAAAAATATACCGGCGATAAACCGGCGATAAACCGGCGATAAACCGGCGATAAAATTATAGAATATTTAAAAATAAATGATTATATTACAACAAATATAGCTATAGATATTTTAGGCTTAAAGAGTAAATCATGGACGAGAGATATATTAAATAGAATGGTAAGAAATGATATTTTGATAGCAGAAGGAAATAATAGAAATAGGATATATAGGTTAAATAGATAAAATAAATTGAAAGATTTGATATATATAAATAAAGTCGAAAATAGAAAAGTGATAAAAAATAATTTGACACATATTTTATACAATAGAAAAGTCATATGAAATTCTAAAAGTTAACATAAAAATATAAAATAACCTGAATTTGTGTGAAAAGTATAAATTTAATATAAGCTTACATTTCATTGGTCTTATTGGGATTTAAAATAATGTTTTCACACGGATTCAGGAAATAAGAAGTACAATATATTTTTTAGGAAAAACATATATGAATGTATGTATGCAAAAGTGTCGAAAAATGCGATGAAAACTATAAAAAATGATGAAAATTAAGAAATATGAGAAATCTCTATAAGGAATATCCAATATAGAAATATTGCAGACACTGTCTGCCAAATTACCTTGGTCTCATAACATCTTGCTTATAAGTAAAGTTAAAGATATGGAAATTAGAACATGGTATATGAAAGAAACAATTAAAAATGGTTGGTCACACGATGTTTTAGCGGATCAAAAAAATATAAACTATATGAAAGACAAGCTATTGTAGAGAAAGTAACAAATTTTGAAAACACATTACTAGATGTTCAAAGTGATTTAGCATTGCAAACTATGAAAGATCCATATATATTTGATTTTATTTTATTGTTTTAAAAGGGCAAGAAAAAGAAAAGCAAATAGAAGATTCTATGATATAAAAAATGTATTGATAGAACTAGGCAATAGTTTTGCATTTGTTGGAAATCAATATAAGATAACGGTAAGTGATACAGATTGTTTTATAGACTTGTTGTTTTATCATTTAGAATTAAGATGTTATGTTGTAGTTGAGTTAAAAGCAGGAAAATTTGAGCCTAATGATGCAGGACAGTTAAATTTTTATTTATCAGCAATAGATGATATGTTAAGAAAAGATGGAGATAATCCGATAATTGGAACATTGTTATGTAGGGAAAAAGATAAATTAACAGCAGAATATGCTTTAAAAGATATAAATAAACCTGTTGGAGTAAGTGAATACAAACTTTTACAAGATATACCAGAATATTTATAATCACAATTTCTAAAAGTATAAGAAATTGAATTACATATTAAGGATATTGAAGAAATAGAAAAACAACAAGATGATGAAGAGTAATTGGAACTTGTCGACACTGTCGACAAAATTTAAAAAAGTATAGCTTTAGATTTAGAAGTAAGTCTAAGGGATATTTTTATGGAATTTTTTTTGTCTATATTTGAGTAAAGAAAATGATTATTCTATTTAACTGTTGATTAGCGAATAAAAAATACCAAAAAATCAAATTAAATAATACAGAGTAATTAATTGATTTAACATTTTCAAATTTAAGAAGTAAGGCGTAAAAATGCCAAAACTTTTTATTGTTTTTTATTAATTTATTTGATATAATAAAATCACCGTCCGAAAGGAGGTGATTACTTCATGGTAGAAGCTATAATATTTATAGTTGTTCTTATTGTGCTAATTGAAAAATTACGCAAAAACAACTAATCGCAAATGACCTGTGTTCACCCATGGGTCATTATTATTTTATTCATTTTTATTATATTTTATACAAATAAAAATGAGAAGATAAATTTCACCCTTTATCTTCCCGACTACATCATGGATGCATAGTACTATAATATTCATCGCAACAAATAGAAGAAAAGAAATACAAAGTAACTTACTTCCTATTTGTTATTTACATTATACAATACTTATTTTTATTTGTCAATATTAGTTTACCATAAAAGTACTAAAATCTTATTGTTTAACTTTATTACTTTTTGCTTACTTAGATTTATTATTTTATACAATAGGAAAGTCATATGAATTTTTTAAAAGTTAACATAAAAATAATAAAACAATATATTTTTAAGAAAAAACATATAAGAACATATACACGAAAAAGTGTCGGAAAATGCGATAAAAACTATAAAAAATGATGAAAAAAGTCTTGCCAAATAGAAAATAAAATAATAGAAGATTTAATGTGGCATGGAGCAAGAGTATATAATACTTTATTACATGAATTAAGAGAAGTAAGAAGAAAAATAGATAAAGAAAAAAGTATAAATATGATACAAATAGCAATATATAAAGAGTATAGAGAAGATAACTGGCATAGTGAGTATTTACATTCACATACATTACAACAAGTAATAATAAATGTTATACAGAACTATAAAAGCTATTTAAAATCAAAAGAAGAGTATTAAAAAGATAAAACAAAATTTAAAGGATAGCCAAGGGAACCTAGTTATAAAGGAAAAATAAATAATGAAATAATATATACCAAATATGCTATAAGAATGAAAAAAACAGGGTAAGGTTATTGTTATGAAGGAAAACGCAAAAGGAAAAAGGAATCAAGAGTTTAAATTTTTCAATACCTAGTAAATTGAAAAAACTGGTGGACATGGATAAAATAAAGATGATAAGGTTAACCAAAAGAGGGGAGAAAATAGTATTAAATATAGTATATGAAAAGAATGAAAGAAAAATAAGAGAAG
>CAOKPF010000082.1 GCA_948470565.1 uncultured Clostridium sp. | reverse complement strand
GGAATAATAATGAACTGGTTGTAGAATATGCAACATATAATATGGATACAAATTTATTTGTTTCAAAGTATGAATTATACTTACCAAATAAAGAAGAGCTGAAAAAACTAGTTGATGAAATTATAAACGAAGATAACTAATCAAGGTATAATTTGAAAACTAAGTATTAGATACTAGATTCTCAAAAAGAAAGGAAAATATAAGTGTGAATGAATTAAAAAAGTTAGGGATAAAAATAGGACATTATACAAACAAGGATAGCATAACAGGAGCAACGGTCATTATACCAGATAATGGTGCAGATATAGGAATTGATGTTAGAGGTTCTGATACTGGAACAATAAATATTCCAGCATATGAAATAAAAGGGGCGGATAAGGTTGTAAAAGCAATTGTATTAACTGGTGGAAGTACCTTTGGTCTAGAATGTTCGATTGGTGTTATGGATTATTTGAAATCTCCAAGTGTTGTTGGTGCAGTAATATATGATAGAAAAATAGGAAAAGATGAAAGACCACATTTGAAAAATGGTTTTGAAATGGCAAAAAATTCTAGTTATACTAATATACAACAGGGAAATATTGGTGTTGGAACTGGAGCAACAACTGGAAAATGGATTGATAAAAATAAAATAAAAGGTGGCTTTGGTATTTCAATAAAAGAAGTTTCTAATAATGCATATATAGGAGCTTTTGTAGTAACAAATGCAGTAGGAGATATAGTTAATCCAGTTACAAAAGAATTTTATTCAGAGTGCGGAAAATATGATTATAACAATTATTATAATCAAAATTTTGTTAATAATTATATAGAAAGAGGAGAAAATACTACACTTGGAGTAGTAGTAACTAATATTGAAATTTCAAGAGAAGAACTTATAAAAGTTTCAGAATTAGCACATGACGGAATGGCTAGAGCAATATATCCAGTTCATACTAGCTTGGATGGAGATATTATTTTTTCAATATCTCCACATTGCAAAAATAGAATAAAGTTAAAATTAGATTCCTTTGATTTAATAAATTATGTTGGAATTTTGGCTTCTGATATTCTAATTGAAGCGATAAACAATGGCATCAGAAATGCAGAAAGCTTAGGTGGATTTCCATCATATAGTGAATTAATGAAGTTATAATTTATTTGAATGCCGAAAATACTAATAGTTAATTAGAATATTTATAACAAAATAGATATTGAAATAGTATTACTATTATTTGTTCCTATTTTGTTACCCATCGTATAGTTTGCTACAGGTTTTATCAAGTTTCAAAATAAATGTGAGAAAATGTTAAGATGTAATAAAACAAAGAAAAATAGCTATTCACAAGTAATTGCTTAGATTACTTAAAAATTGCTAGATTTTATCTTTACTCTATCAGGAATATGCATAAAAATTAAGGTTGAACAATTGATTAAAAAATGCAAATCTTCTTGTAATGGGGTTTTGATGATAGTGAAGCAAGAACACATAAAGTAGTTAATGATCATGGAAGATATCGTAGTTATATGTATTATTTTCCTATATATGAATATGAGTTTGAAAATGAGAAATATAAAATAGTTAGTACAAGTGGGATTGTAACAAAGAAAAGTATAGAAATAGGAAAAATAGTAGAAATAAAATATAATCCTGACAATCCTGTTGAAAGTTATCCAGTAGGGAATATTAATTCAAAATTATGGTTGATATTGGCTATTATAGGAAGTTTAATTATTCTTGAAGGAATAGTGATAGGAAATCTTGTTATAACATTTTTGTAATTGAATTTTAAAATCATAAAATAAAAGTATTAAATAAGGAGTAAGTTATGAAATATATAGATACACATGCTCATTATAATGATGAGCACTATGATAAAATTTTAGAAGATGTGTTAAGTAAATGTAAAGATGCTGGAGTTGAAAAGATAATTAATGTTGGTTATAACAAACAAAGCTCTATTGATAGTATAGATTTATCTAATAATTATGATTATATATATGCAGTAATTGGGGTTCATCCACAAGATATAGACAAAAATAATGCAAGCGATATATATGAAGTTTATAAAAAACATAATAATAATAAAATTGTAGCAATAGGTGAGATTGGTCTAGATTACTCTTATACAAAAGAAAATAGGGAAGAACAAATAAAAAATTTTATTGAGCAAATAGAACTTGCAAATACATTAAAATTACCAGTTGTTATACATTCAAGAGATGCAGCATTAGATACATATAATGTTATAAAGGAGAATAAACCAGAGTATGGGCTTTTATTCCATTGTTTTTGTCCAACAGATGATTTAGTAAAATTGGTTTTAGAAAGAGGGTATAGTGTAGCGTTTGGCGGAAATATAACATTTAAGAGAAATGAGAGTTTTGGAAAATATATACAAATGATACCAGTTGAAAAAATTGTTATTGAAACTGATTCTCCATATCTTTCACCTGTCCCATATAGAGGTAAGCTTAATACATCTGCTAATTTAGGAATAATTTGTGATAAACTTGCAGAGTATAAAAATTTAGATACAGAGTATGTAGCAGATATTGTGTATAATAATTCTGAGAAATTCTTTAGTATATAAATTATGTGATTTATTAATATTAAATATCCTGTATCTTTATATAGGGTATTTTTTATAATTACAAAAAAAATGTCTAAATTTCAGATTTTTGTCATTAAAAGTGTTAATTTTAATACTATTTACTGTAACATTAAAAAAATATATGAAATTTTTGTGATAGGTATTGAAACACAATTATAATTGTGTTATAATACTTTTAGCACTTAAAGGTATAGAGTGCTAAAAAAGAATGGAGGAGAAACTATGTTAAAACCATTAGGCGACAGAATAATCGTAAAATTAGTAGATATGGAAGAAACTACTAAATCTGGTATTGTAATACCATCAAAAGCAAAAGAAAAATCAGGAATAGCAGAAGTAGTTGCAGTAGGACCAGGTGGAACTATTGACGGAAAAGAAGTTGTTATGACTGTTAAAGTAGGGGACAGAGTTGTATGTTCTAAATATTCAGGAACAGAAGTAAAATATGAAGATGAGGAATACACTATACTAAAACAAAGTGATGTTTTAGCAATAGTAGAATAGGAGGATATTATGGCAAAAGAAATTTTATTTGGTAGAGAAGCAAAGGAAGCTTTGGAAAGAGGTGTAGATTCTCTTGCTGATGCAGTAAAAGTTACACTTGGACCAAAGGGAAGAAATGTAGTATTACAAAAATCATATGGTTCACCACTTATAACTAATGATGGTGTGTCTATTGCAAAAGAAATTGAGTTAGAAGATGCATTTGAAAATATGGGTGCTGAACTTGTAAAAGAAGTTGCAACAAAAACTAATGATGTAGCAGGAGATGGAACTACAACAGCAACAGTATTGGCTCAAGCTATGATAAAAGAGGGGCTAAAAAATGTACTTGCTGGAGCAAATCCTGTAATTGTAAAAAAAGGAATAGAAAAAGCAACTAATATAGCAGTTGAAGAAATAAAGAAAATCTCAACTCCTATAAATGGAAAAGAAGATATAGCAAGAGTGGCTGCAATTTCTGCTAATGATGAAAAAATTGGTGAACTTATATCTGAAGCTATGGAAAAAGTTAGCAAAGATGGTGTTATTACAATTGAAGAATCAAGGACTATGGAAACTGCTCTTGAAGTTGTAGAAGGAATGCAATTTGATAGAGGTTACCTATCACCATATATGGTAACTGATACAGATAAAATGGAGTCATTACTTGACGAACCATATATTTTAATAACTGATAAGAAAATATCATCTATTCAAGAAATATTACCAGTTCTTGAAAAAGTTGCCGAACAAGGTAAAAAATTACTTATAATAGCAGATGATGTTGAAGGAGATGCTTTAAGTACACTTGTATTAAATAAACTTAGAGGTACATTTGTATGTGTTGCAGTAAAAGCACCTGCATTTGGTGATAGAAGAAAAGCAGTTCTTGAAGATATTGCAACATTAACAGGTGGTACAGTTATAACATCTGATTTAGGCTTAGAATTAAAAGATGCTGATATAACTGATTTAGGTAGAGCAAAACAAGTAAAAGTACAAAAAGAAAATACAATTATTATAGATGGATTTGGTGAAGATGGAAAAATAAAAGAAAGAGTTGCTACTATACGTAATGAAATTGCAAATACTACATCTGATTTTGATAGAGAGAAACTAGAAGAAAGATTAGCAAAATTAGTTGGTGGAGTAGCAGTTATTCAAGTAGGTGCAGCAACAGAAACTGAAATGAAAGAGAAAAAGTTAAGAATTGAAGATGCATTAGCTGCAACTAAAGCAGCAGTTGCAGAAGGTATTGTTTCTGGTGGTGGAACAGCATTTGTAAATGTTTTACCAATGGTAAGTAATCTTGTAAATTCACTTGATGGAGATGAAAAATTAGGTGCAAAGATGATTGAAAAAGCATTAGAAGCTCCAATTAGACAAATTTCATATAATGCTGGAGTTGAGGGGGCAGTAGTTATCGATAAGATTAAATCTAGTGATACTGGTATTGGTTATGATGCACTTCACGATAAATATGTAGATATGAAAAAAGAAGGTATTGTTGATCCTACTAAAGTAACTAGAACAGCATTACAAAATGCAGCCTCAATTGCTTCAATGGTTATTACTACTGAAACATTAGTAGCTGACAAAAAGGAAGATAAATGTAATTGTGGAAATAACGATGTAAATCCAGGAATGGGTATGTATTAATAATATTAAAGACTATAGTTAAATTTTAATTTGACTGTAGCCTTTGTTTTTTTATTGAGAAAATATATTGAAAAAGTAAAGAAAATAATATATAATATATATAGTTAGGAGCTAAACATGGAAGAATATATAAAGAATATAGATTTACAGAATATTTCAATGCAGACATTAGCATTTATTGGCGATGCTGTTTATAACGTATATATTAGAAGTTACTTGGCATCTAAGAGCAATGCAAAGACTGGAAAATTACATAGTATTTCAATAAAATATGTTAGTGCAAAAGCACAGGCTAGAATTATTGATAGTATTAATAATGTTCTTAGTGATGAAGAAGAGGCAATTTATAAAAGAGGTAGAAATACAAATATTCATACTGTATCAAAAAAAGTAGATGTAATAGATTATAAAAAAGCTACTGGTTTTGAAACACTTATAGGTTATTTGTATATAAAAAATTACATAGATAGGCTAGATGAAATAGTAAATCTTAGCATTAAATATGTTGAAAAACAGTGAGGTGAAGTTTATAATGGACGAAAAAGTAAATAATAATATAGAAGAAAAGGTAGTTTTAGATGATAATGCTAAAGATATAATGAAGAGAGCCGAAAAAGGTGAAATAATTAGTAAATCAGAAATTAAGAAAAAATTAGAGGAATGTAGAGATAGTATAGAATTTCTAAAAAAATTAGAACATATAGTAGTTTCTGATGAGACTAATAGAGTTATTTTTACAGATGGAGAAGAACAGTTAATTTATATAAATGGTGAATTTTATATTGCAAGTTCTACTGATGATACAATAGTAAAGAAGAAAAAAACTAAGCAAGAGGCTAAAAATATGTATTTAGAGTATTTTATGAAGTATCAATCAGGTAGTATAAAAGTAGATGAAAAACCAAATATTGAATTGCAGGAGAAAAATATTGAAAAGGATATGACTATTGATGAAAAAAGGTTAGAAGATAGTTCACAAAAAGAAGTTGTTTCTAGTTTAGATACGAAAGAAATAGAGATTGAAATTCCTAGTTCAGATGAAAAAAGAAGTGAAAAATTAAGGGAATAAAAATTATATTAGAGGAATAAAATGAATAGTTTGATTAATAAAATTAGGAATAATAATTGTGTGACATTTGAGTTAAGAGAAAAATATTTTAAAGGTAAGAGTTTTAAAGAAATACGTAATTGGCTTGAGGCTAATGGTATTGATCGTCATATACCTATAGATTTTAAAACTGCTGGTGTATTAATTTATATAAATATTCCAAACGGAAATAGTAAAGTTTTAGTACAAGTTCGTTCTACTGAAAAGTATAGACTTGGAATTTTTGGAGGAGCTATTGAAGATGATGAAACTCCAACTCAAGCAGCAATTAGAGAACTTAGAGAAGAAACAGGCATTGAAACTTGTGAAGAACAACTTGAATTTTTAGAAATAAATGAGCATAAATTAGAATATAAAAATGGAGATAAGACAAATTATATTAGTAGTGTATATGTATTAAAATTAAATGAATTTCCATTTATAAGATTAGATAGTGAATCTAATGGAATTGTTTGTATTTCTAAGGAAAATTACAAAGAATTTATGTATAATTACCAAAAGGAATCTTTACAATTATATAAGTTTTGGAATAATACAGTATTAAAAGTTTTAAATATTGATAACTAAATTTATCAGGATAAAATCGCGTATACTTCGTTTTAAGTATAATATTTTACATAATTTTTGACTGCATATTGTAAAAAGGCTATATTTTAGGATTTATTTGAATTTTAAATCAAAAAACCTGAAAAACAAATTTTATAATATTAAAACAAAATACTATTGTTTTATGTAAATTATATTATTAGTAGTTAAATTTTTATGATTTAGGATCGGCTCAAACGCACTAAACGCGATTTTATCCTGAAATTTATTATGAGCTATTGAAAAAATAAAATTTAGAGTGTATAATATAGTGGGAGTGGAAAATGTTAATAGATGTAGAGAAAATGAGAATGCTAAAATCCAATAACCCAGAAATGAAGTTTAAATTAGTAAAACAAAATTTGGAACGCTTTTTTAGGGATTATATATATTATTATAATGTATATGATAGAACTGAATTGATAATAGATGCTGGATATTTGCCATACCATTATTTAGATCAATATGTTATTGATAAAATAATTAATTTACTTGAAAATGAACTTGGTTATTCTATTATAATAATGAAAATTACAAACATAGATGAAATTGGATATAAAAAAGGTGATTTAATAAATATAAGACTGTTTGATCGAAAAACTGCAACTCCAAGTGAAGTAGACAATTATTTTAATTTAAAAATGTTTCAGCCATTGTATTCGTCACTTCATAATTATTATAATGTAAATGGTGAGGTAAATAATGCTTCATATGTATCATGTCTTGGATTTGAGCAAGGAATGTTATTAAATGGTAATGATAAGAATGTAGAGGGAATATGAAAAATAAGAATAAAAGTAATAAATATAGTATAAATATAGTAATAATTGTAATTTGTATAATTCTATTTATAGCATTAGTTTATTTTGAAAAAAGTGGAGCTAGTGAAAGTGTAGAAAGTAATGTGTATAATGTAATTATAAGTATAAAGTCAAATAATGTAACACTAATTGAAAAAGTAATTACTAATTTAGGAGGTAGTATAGCTATAATTAGTATATGTACTGGTATGTTAATATTTAGCAAAACAAGAATAAAATATGGTATACCTAGTATAATTTCAGTAATTTTCTCTTGGGTTAGTGAAAATTTATTAAAACAAATTTTCTCAAGAGAGCGACCAAACATTTTAAGACTTATTGATGAAACAGGATATAGTTTCCCTAGTGGTCATTCAACTATAAATTTTGCTTTATATATATCACTTATATTACTAGTGTCATATTATGTTAGAAATAAAAAAGTAAAATACACATTATTTATAATATTTACTATAGTTCCAACACTCATCGCTGTTAGTAGAATTTACTTAGGTGTACATTATTTTTGTGATGTATTAGCAGGATTTTTCTTAGGTGTCTGTATTGCTAATATTGTATATGTATTATGGAAGAGATATTATATGGAAAATGAATTTACTATAAAAAAATTAAATGAAGCTAATTAATAATTTTAGCTATGCTAAAATTATTACATATTGGGGTATGGCCAAGTGGTAAGGCATTCGGCTCTGACCCGAAGATGCGTAGGTTCGAACCCTACTACCCCAGCCAAATAAAAAGTATTCTAAAACATTGAAATATCAGTGTTTTAGAATTTTTTTACGACAATTTTACAACAATTGCGAATATATCTAAATATTTTTGTAATTCATATTTTTAAAATTATTTAATATATAAATTAGAATAATCCCACTTATTATTATATAACAAAAGTTATTGTTCAGTATTGATATTTGTCAATATACTTTGAAATATTCAGAATAGAAAATTTTGTTTATTTTTGTAAAATTATATATTGTAAAAATGCTATTTTCAACATAATATTTCTCTTTAGATTTTTGACATTTTACTTTTATGTCATTTATTAAATATTTTTTTGTATATTATCTTAAAATTACCTTATTATATAATAGTAACTATTTTACTTATGGTTACTACTATGAAAAAAATATCCCTTAATTACGAAAAAAGACACAATCCCCCTT
>CAOKPF010000081.1 GCA_948470565.1 uncultured Clostridium sp. | reverse complement strand
ATGGATATGGAGACGCAGTTTTAGAGACATCAACGTCTGGAAGTGGCTCTACAAGTTGGAATGGCGACCACTCTTACTTTCCGAATTCAAGCTATGCGTTCTTCGTCCGTGGCGGTTCTTTTGATAATAGTACGCACGCTGGTATGTTTAACTTCCATTATATGTCTTATGGCATTCCCACCAACACTTCTGGCTTCCGTGTAGTTCTGGTAGATTAAAAAAACAAAATAAAAAAAGATTAATATATAATCTTTTTTTATTTTGTATACTTTCTTCTATCAATTGAATAACTACTTCCAATTATAGACTTTGCCAAATGTTTAACTTGTGCACCAATTTCTCCAATCTCAAGCATATTTGAAAATCTATTTCTATCTGCTTCTACAACACCAATCGAAATTGAAGTAAGTGGAAATTGTTCAATTACACCTCTTCTATTTGCAACTTCTATATAACCTTTTTCTGAATCTTCCTCAGTAAAAAACTTTATTACTTGTGTATCAAAGTTAGCAATTATACTCTCACAAATAGACTCACATTGTAATATAGGTAAAATTGCAATAAAATCATCTCCACCAATATGTCCTACAAAAGAATCAGCTGGCACTTGTTCATGAATACATCTCATTATCGTTTCTGCTGTAAACTTTATTATTTCATCACCTTTTAAAAATCCATATACATCATTATACGCTTTAAAATTATCTAAATCCAAATACAGTACAGAAAATTCTTCTTTATTTAAAATTCTCTTCTTTAATTCTGCATGTATTTGAACATTTCCAGGTAACCCTGTAAGAGGACTAATTCTTCTATTAATCGTTAGCAATCTACTCAAATTCTTTATTGTATAATACAAATATTGAGGATTAACTGGTTTTTTTATATAATACTCCACTGACTCTTGTAATATCTCAATTCTATGTTCTTTATCAAAATCAGAAGAAACCACTATTATAGGAGTTATACTATTATCTTCATCTCTTCTTATTTTCTTACATAATTCAAGTACATTAACTTCTATTGCATCTTCATTTATAATTATTATAGAAGGAATGTTCTTTAATGCAATATCAATTTGATCTGATTTTACACTTATAAACTCAAATTCTGAATCATTTTTAAAAAGTTCTCTAAATACTATAATTGAAGATTCATCATCATCTATTATATAAATTTCTTGTATCATTTTTCCTCCTTCGTAGTCCTTATATTACTTTATAAATTTTACACCTGTATATTCACTAAGTCCATTTTTATTATACACTGTTACTTCTAAAACGTTTTCCCCTACTTGTAATTCCATAGGTAATGTATATACTAATTCTTTCAAATTCATATCCTTTAAATTTAACACATAATTTTGTGCATCATCATAGTTTAATTTAAATTCAACTTTTTCCAATTGTTCTTCATCTGATGTCTTTATTACAAAATGTTTAATTTCATCATCAAAATCAATTTCTAAGTTTGGTTTTGAAACTCCTTTAATTTTTTGAACTTTTGTATCTGTATTATTATTTTCGTCAACAACTACTATAGTCAATTGGTGTAAACCTTTCATTGCTTCTATTTCTTTATTTATAGATGTATCATTTATTGTTATTGTATTCTCTTCTCCTTCATCCCATCTATATGTCATATAAGATATCAATGTATCACTCTCTTCATATGTTATTTTTATCTTATTTCCAGAAACTTTAACATCTATATTACTTGCAATATCATATTCTTTATCATATGTTATTTCTTTTCCATTCTCATCTTGAACTAATACGTGTAATGTATTTTTTCCAGCTGGTAACTTAATTTCTTTCTCTAAATATTTTCCATTATTTCCATACACCACTACAGGTGTTGATTTATTCCAAGCATATTCAACTTTAGTTATCACTCTTTGATGCATAACTTTTAATAATGCTGTTCTTTCAGTCTTATTTTCAATTGAAATAGTTGGTTCTAAATTCTGTTCTATCACTTGCATTTGGTTCTTATATATTGCCATAACTCCAGTTCCAATCATTGATATACCAAATACAACTACTATTATAGCAAAAAATTTCAATATACTTCTCGTATCTATTGGTTTACTACTTTTTACTTTATTCTTTTTTCTATTATCATCCATTGGCATACTTGTTGAAAGTATTTGATTCATAACTAACACCTCTATTCAAACAAAATTATAACATACGTAATTTTAAAAGTAAACCACTAATAAAAAAATTTAAAACGGGAAAAAGCTATATTAATTCGTTGTTCAATTTAAAAGGAATATAATATAGCTTTTTAGCCTGAGTGAAAGAGGCTCTGGCTTCTTATATTACAACTTCTTTTTGAGTGGAATGAACAAATTACCATATATATTTATATAATAAAAGGTTGGGCAAATATGTATAAAAAAAGGGAATAGAGGATTAACACATTGTCCCCTAGTCCCTATTTAAAGAGATTTTAAAGAACGTCCCCTTTTCCCTTCATTATAATACAAATTTCTTAATTAGAACTATTCCACCAGCAATTGTAATTAAAATTACAAAACCAAGTGTATAATAAATTCTAGTTTGACCTGTTGAAACAGTTATTAATACTGGTGCATCATCTTGGTCATCTTCTCCTGGAATTTGATTATCTGGTACAGAATCTTTATCTGGTACATCTTTGTCATTATAGTCTTCTGATATCTCAGCAACATTTACCTTCAATCCCATATTATCTTTACCATTTATCCAAGTAAGTACAACTTCTACTTCTGCACTTTCTCCTGGCTGTAATAATTTATTTTCAAGTGCTCTTGTTGATATTACATTATTTCCTTCATCTTTCCACTCTTTATTATCAGCTTGTTCAAATTTCAAACCTTGTGGAACATAGTCAGTTATTTCTTTAGCATATCCAGCAATATCACCTTCATTTGTTACTCTAATAGAATATTTAAATTTAACAATTACTGAATTTATCTTTTTTCTATGAATCTCAACTTTTACAACTTGTTCTGGGTCATCTTCTGGTTTATGACCTGTTTGTGTTATAACCTCTTTTCCATCTTCTATAACAATTGCTTGTGTTACCCATTTTCTTAATGCCAAGTCAAAATAATTTAATTTTACATATTCTTTATCTTGATCATCTTCTCCCTCATTCCACTCATCTGGAATAGAGTCTTCATCATCAACTGGCTTTCCATCCTCATCTGTATCATCTGATATCTGAGCAGCATTTATTATAACTCTATCTGAGGTAGTTGGTTCCACAACTTTAAATGCTACTTTTACATCTGCATAATCTGGATTTGAATTAGATATTTCCTTTGTTCCATCAAATGCTTTTAATAAGGCATCTTCTCCTGATACTTCTTTTGATAAATAATCTGTTTTTATTTTAACAGCTTTAGAAATATCTTCTGTTTTCTTTCCATCTTTGTCATACATTATCCATTTATATTTTTTATTTAATTCATTTTCTGGTAAATAACTTAGTCCGTCAGGTATATCATCTGTTATTTCACTTGCAAATCCATTTATTTCCCCTTCATTATATACCCTTATTGTATATACAACTACATCTCCTGTTGTAACATCAACAGGTTCTTTTGTATGCTCATAAGTTATTTTTTTAGTTTCTGAATTATAATTAACTTTAGGTATTCTTGTTGTTACTTCTTTACCAGTTACCTCTGTTATAAACTTTCTTAATGCTAAATCAAATTTTTTAACAATAAGTTTTTCAAAGTCATCATCATCTTCTTGTCCTGGAATATAAGTTCCTTTTTCATCATCTTTATAAGTTGGTAATTTACTATCTTCTGGTAAAACAACATTTCTTTCTTCTGAATCCCTATCTTCAACTAATTGTTTATTTTTATCTTTACTTACAGTTATATCTGCTATATTAGTTATTTTTCCTTCTGCTTTATCAGTAACTTGGCACATTATTGGTACTTCTTTATATGATAAAACTATTTCACCTTTAGAGTTTGTTGTTGTTTTAGAAATTAAATGATTATCTAAATATGCTGTTTTTACTGTTCTTCCATTTTCAGATACTTCCCATCCATATTTTTTATTAAATTCACTGTCAACATATTCTAAATATGGTGGTAAATGGTCTGTTATCTCACTAGCATAGCCATCTATGTCTCCTTCGTTATATACTCTTATCATATATACAACAATGTCTTTTTTTGCTACTTCCACTGGTATTTTTGTATGATTATAAATAGCAGTTGTTATTTTTTTACCATCTGCTCCTATTGTATTTAATTTTGATGTATCTACTATTGGAGCTCTTGTATAAGCACCTTTTGAGTCTTTTAAATATTCATTATCTTGTATTGTTGTGTCTTTACTTACAGCTATTATAAATTTTCTTAAAGATAAATCAAATGATTCTAATATTACATTATCATAATCTTCATCGTCTTCATATTTAACCCAATCTTCTGGTTTTGAATCTCTATCAGTTACTTGATTTCCATCTTTATCTGTATCTCCAGTTATTGCGGCTTCATTTCTTATTATTTTAGATATATCATTTGAAGCTGCTACTTTTAAGTATACAGAAACTTCTTTATAATCAGGATTTTTATCATTTATAGTATTTTTATATTCTTTAGATGAGTCAAATGCCTTTATAAGATTTGCTCCATCATTTGCAATCTCTTGGCCTTTCCCTTTTGCCAAATAATCTGTTGATATTAACTCTGGTTTATTTGTTGTTGAATTTACACGCTTAAAATTCCAAATTAGCTGATTATATCTTATTGCTTCTTTTTCCAAAGCTGACAATGTTGTATCTTGTTCCAACTCATCTCCTGTCTTTTCAGACCACAATAATTCTAATCCTACTGGTATGTCTTCAGTAATTTCTGAAGCATAACCATCTACAGCGCCTTCATTATATACTCTTAGTGTATATTTAATTATATCTCCATTTTTTACAACCAATGGTGTCTTATTTAGCGTATATTTAGCTGTTGTAGCTGTTCCATTTTTCAAATTTGTTATATCTACATCTTCTATTCTTTCAGTTACTTTAACTCCATTTATTTCTACAATTCTCTTTATCAATTTTAAATCGAATTGATAATTCTTAACCTCAACATATATGTTTCCATCTTGATTCAAATATACATTTAAAAGGTCCTTTGTATTATTTGTTATGTCTTTTCCATTTTCATCAGTCACTTTATATGAAATATTATCTAATTTAAATGTTCCATTTTCATTCTTTTTATTTACTGTTACAGTAATTATTCCATCAAATTTACAATATTTATCTGGTGCAATAAGCTCTTTTATTATATATGTATCTGGTTTTGACACATTACTTGAATTTATCTCTACATTACTTGCTATTTGTAATCTTCCTGTTACATCAATTATTTTTTGATTAACTTCAAATCTAGCACTACTATTTAATTGCTCTCCTTTTTCATCTTGTTTTACTAAAACCACATTATATTTTCCATTATTTTGATAATTCTTTACTTCAACATATATATTCCCATCTTCATTTAAGTACACATTTACTGAGTCTTTTGTATTATTTGTTATATCATTTCCATTACTATCTGTTACTCTATATGATATATTATCAACTTTATAAGTTCCATTTTCAATTGTTTTTGTAACTGTTACAGTAATTATTCCATCAAATTTACAATATTCATCTGGTGCAATAAGCTCTTTTATTATATATGTATCAGCTTTTGATACATTGCTTGCATTTATTTGTACATTACTTGCTATTTGTAAAGTACCTATTATGTTTCTTCTTACTCCATTAATTTCAAATGTTGCTTGACTATTTAATTGTTTTCCTTCTTCATCTTGTTTTACTAAAACTATTCCATAATTTCCTGGAATTTCTTGCTTTTTCTCTATTAATATTATTGGTTGTGTATTTTCTTGTGTTGCATTTGCATATAATGTAACTTTAGTTCTTGAAACTGCAGTTCCATTTGCATATGTAATTGCATTTACATTTGCTGTGTTTATTAAATAATTATATAATAATACTGCTTGTTCTTGTCTATCTAGTCCTTCTCCTGATTGACCACCAAATTCATTTCGACCTAAATTATAATCACTTAAACTTGTATATTTTTCTCCTTTTTGTGACATTTCTAATGTCCTATAAAATAACCAAGATGTTTTATTTAAGCCAAAATTATCATATATTTGTGAAAATGTTGCATCATCATGATTTGTAAAATACCACATTGCAGCTTGTTGCACTGCCTCTATATCACTATCTGTTAATAAATATTCATAATTATCAGCATATATTCCAGCAGCCTCTAGTAAAGCTGTTCTTTCTGCTATACTTGATTCACCTTTTAAATACACTAAATCAGTTAATGCTAATAAGTTATTAAAATATCCATTGTTTATTATTTTTTTAAGAGTATTATTCCCATACATAGCAATAACATTTCTTTCTGCCTTTAAATCGTAAGATATTGTATATGGTGCAATATTTGTTACATCAGAAAAACCAACTCCTGCTCTTACACAGTAGTAATTTCCTGTTGTATATGTCCTATCTATATTACTATTATATTTTACTATTTGCCATATTTTAGCACCTACCATGGAAGCAGTTGTTGAACCATTATCATATGGATTTCTTATTGCATATGCTAAATTTTGAGGACTTGTTCCATCTCTAAATTCCTTTACTCCAAAATATAAAGGTGGTATATGTGTTGTTACAGCAGCCACTTTATTTGGAATAATCATAAGTAAAATTGTTATTACAATACTTGCTATTAGCAATGATATCTTTCTTTTATTCATTATTAAATCTTCTCCTTTTATATAATAACTCTAATTATATTTTATTTCATTAATATAATGAAGTCAATACCCTTTTTATATCTTAATTTTATTGATTTCTTATAGTTTTCTAAATATCTACGGAAGTACATTTTTGATAATTAGATATATTTTTTGCTCTACATTATAATTATATTACATTTTGGTTACAAAATCAAGATTTTATGTGAATTAATACATATTTTGCTATATTTCCGTAGAGTTACAATTCACAGTTATATAAATATAAAAAAATAAGTTCGACCTAATAATTCTATGGCATTTTTAAGTTTTATTCATTTTATATCATAAAAATATTATTTTTTTATATTATTTAATAAGAGGTGCGAAATGAGAAAAAAATTTTTACTTATACTTTATTTATTCATATTTATCATATTTCAAATATCATCTTTTTCATTGTGTGATGATATAAATGACGAAGCTATTATTGATGTGGATGCTGATATTATTAGTTCATCTAATATAGAAAATAAGTCAAAGCTTCCAGACATCAATTCAAGGGCTTATGTAATAATAGATAGAAATACAAATCTTGCTATTTTAGGGAAAAATGAAAACACAAAAAGAAAAATGGCTTCTACTACCAAAGTAATGACAGCAACAGTTATTATAGAAAATTGTGATTTAAACGAAACAATAGAGGTTTCTAAAAAAGCTGCTGGAACAGGAGGTTCCAGATTAGGATTAAAAACAGGAGATAAAATTACTATAAGAGATTTGCTTTATGGTTTAATGCTTAAATCTGGAAATGACGCAGCAGTTGCCTTAGCAGAGCACTGTGGTGGATCTGTACAAGGATTTTCTGAATTAATGAATAAAAAAGCTGCTGAACTTAATCTTGATAATACTAATTTCGAAACTCCTCATGGATTAGATTCAGATAACCATTATACCACTGCATATGAACTGGCCATTTTATCTAATTACGCTTTAAATAATAAGACATTTAAACAAATTGTTGGAACAAAAAATTATACAGTTACTATAAATGGATATCCTAAATCAATATCAAATACAAATGAATTACTTGGCAATTTAGAAGGAGTTTACGGTATTAAAACAGGTTTTACAAATGGTGCTAATAGATGCTTAGTAAGTGCCTGTAAAAGAGATAATATGGATATAATTTGTGTAGTTCTAGGAGCTGACACAAAAAAACATAGAACTCAAGATAGTGTAAAATTAATTTCCTACTTTTTTAATAACTTTACACCTATAAATATTGAAGAACTGATTATTAATAAGTTTGATGAATGGAAAAATGAGAATTTAAATAATTTCGTAATAAATAAAGGTACTTCACAAACTGTTCAATTAAAATTTGAAAAAGTTGATAAACCTATTATCCCTATAAGAAGAGATTTGATTGATTCCATTAATATTTCTATAAATTGCAAAAACAATTTTGAGGCTCCTGTACTAAAAGATACATTAATTGGTAATATAAATATAACAATTGCTGAAAATAGTATTTTAACTTATAATATTTATACTGCTCAAACTATATCTCGTAAGTCTTCGTTTTCGTATTTACTCGAGCTTCTTAAAAAATATAACTTAATATTAGAAAATTGCTTATTTTAAATTTGTTACACAAAACTGAAAAGAGACCTACAATGTAAGTCTCTTTTCAGTTAAAAATTATGCTTCTTTATAAACTAATTTTTTTCAAGACAAATATCTACAATAGAATCAATATGTGATGTGTTATATCAAATATTGGAATATAAAAATAGATTTATCAAAAACTGTAAAATTATTGATAAATCTATTTTTATTCTATTGAACATTTTCTTTTATATAATCTACAACATCCCCTACTGTTACAACTTTTTCTGCATCGCTATCAGGAATTTCTATATCAAATTCTTCTTCTATTGCCATTACTAATTCAACTATATCTAAAGAATCAGCTCCTAAATCATCTATAAATGATGCT
>CAOKPF010000080.1 GCA_948470565.1 uncultured Clostridium sp. | reverse complement strand
GACTTTCAGTCCGCAAAACAAGCTCTGTACTTTAAGTGCAGAGTTGTTGACTATACGGTACTACATAACCATTTTTTATATTTCTATCCTTAAATTCATATTTAAACTTGTTATAATCAATATCTTCTTTTCTAAAAGAATTCCATAAACTAAGAAACATTACAGTATAATTCCAAACAGCATCTCCAGATATTCTTATTCCATTATCTTTCCAATGACCATAAGGACTATTTATATTTATATATTCATCTGATATATTAATTCCACCTGAAAAAGCCACTTTCCCATCAATTACTAAAATTTTTCTATGATCTCTATTATTCATTATAACACCTGCAAGTGGACTTAATTTGTTAAATACTTCACATTTTATACCTTTTTTTTCCAATTCCATTGGATAGGATTTTTCTAATGTTGAAATGCAACCTGCATCATCATACATAACTCTTATCTCTACACCCTGTTTAGCTTTTCTTTCAAGTATTTCTAAAATTGAATTCCACATTACTCCATGATTTACTATAAAATATTCAAAAAAGATGTACTTTTCAGCTTTTTCTAAATCTTCTAACATTACTTTAAATGCGTCTTCTCCAAGCGCATAATAATTAACCTCATTATTGGTAGTTACAGGAAATTTAGAAAAGTCACTTAAATACCTAATCTTACTGTTGTTTTTTATTTCTTCTCTTATACTTATATCTTGTACAAAATATTTTTTATCTTCTCTTTCAGTCTTTACAATATTTTTTAAAACTTTACTGTTATTTTTATTTTTTCCTAATATAATATACATAAGTGTTCCAACTAATGGAAATATTATTAATATTATTATCCAAGGTAAAGTATATGAATAATTCTTACTATCCTTTATTAATACTAAAACTAATAATAACCCTAATATGTTATAAAATATATTAATTATTGCTACATTTTCTATAAAAAACCTGTATGGTAATAAAGATAATAGCAGCTGTAATATAAGACCTAGACCAATTATAATTCCTCTACTAATAACCATTTTCATAATATTTACTCCTTTATATATAAATAATTATATCAAATAATAGTTTATATGTAAATAAATTAACTACATTTTTGGTGTTACTAGCTTTAAATTACATATTAAATAACAATTTTTTAGTTAGTAATACAACTAATATTATTTAATATTTCTACTAAGATTTTTTCTCTATTTTTAGAAGTATCAATATATTTTATACCATATTTGGTGCATTCAAGCTTTAACATCTCATTACAACTATACCAATCCTTTGCATGTTCTAGTAAGTAATCTCTATTTAATCCATAAGTCCAACTTTCTTTAGTATCATATTTGATACATTGTTCTACCATATCTTCTGGCATCAAACTTCCAAGTCCTAAACATAATACCAAGGTCTGTTCAAAATCTATCATTTCTTTCACAATTTTAGGATGTAACTGTCCACTTTCTAGAATATACCCATACTTGTTTTTATCTTTACCTATTAATGAATTATATAGTTCTAGTAATGTTCTTTGAAAATAAATTCCATGTTCAAACTCTTTTTGCTTATCTACATTTTCTCTATAATACCCTTCTTGCCCTTTTGCTCTTATCATTGCCCATTTTAATGAATCGCTATGTATTAGATTATAACAATTATATTTTTCTTTTATCATCTTGCTTAATGTTGTCTTTCCAGCCCTTCCTATTCCCATAATTAATATATTTTTCAAATTTACCACACTCCAATATTTTAAGTATTTAAAATAGTAACATACTTAACTAAAAATAACTCTCAAATTATTTTTAATATATCTATAATATACCAAAAAATAGCGTAATTTACAAGGGTTATTAAAATATTAATTCAAATTATAGCAAAGTTCCTTCAACATAAAAAAGCAACAAAAAATTTGATATAAAAAGAAAATTAATTATGGAACATATAATAGAATATTTCTTTGTGATTATATTTGAAACTTCATTAATTAGATTAGAATACTTTTATAAATAGATATATGCATTGTTGTGTGACAAGAGATTTTGAAAAAGTACAGGCGAAAATATGATAATGTTAAATTAGTATGGAGAGAACTTGAAAATCAAATTATAAAAATGGTAATGAAAAAAAGAAAAACTATTTATAAGTGATGAAGATAGAACTAATTAAAATACAAATAAATGATGAAATTATATTCCAGATAAATATGTAAGATAATGACAAGAAAATTTGATAAGCTTGTTCCATTTCAAAACAATGGGCAGGTAAAAACGAATTTATCTTACCAAAAATATCCTGATTTCTAGATGCAACTTTCTGGCATAATTGTTGTTTCTTTGCAAGAGTAAGAATAACACAGATCATTATAGAAATATATAGAGTTACAACGAGAAATTTTCAAAACTAAAAAAATATTCTTAACCTTAGGAAAAATCATTTTCATTAATTTGAATATGGCTTCCATTTTTTATATTCTAACTTTACTATATTTCTTCTATACAAAATAAGCTATAATTATAATAACAAAATACAAATAGATTTACCAAAAATAGAGTTACCATTTTCTAGTAACTCTTGAAAATAAAAGGAGATTTCTGTGCTAATTGCTTATTCTACAATTAGCACTATTTTTCATGAATGCCAACAAAGTTCTAGGTAACAACTAAAAATCTTTGATTTTGCTAGTAGGTATAAGTTTATTATAATGTATTAATCCAATCATCAATTTCATTTAATGAAGTAATCAATTTTCTTGTCCTATAGTCTCCTGCATCATACAAAATATTTAACTCGCCTTCTACTTTTGAATTAGGACATAACTTCTTAATTTCAGTAAAAGTTCTTCCTATCCAACCAGCATTTGTTGCAAAAGGTTTTATTGTTTTCCCTGATAAGTCATTTTGAGTTAAAAATGTCCTTATTGCTGGAACCGCTCTATACCACCATACAGGAGTGCCTAATATTATTTCATCATATTTACTTAAATCAATACCAATGTCTTGAATCTCTAGTAAATGATTACTTGCTTCACTATTTTATTCATCATGTATGACAGATTGATAATATTTTGAATATGGAATAATTGTTTTAATTTCTAAAATATCACAATTTAATTTTTCCTTAATTCTATTTGCTATTTCTCTTGTATGATTCGTATATGAAAAATAGACTACTAATTTATTCATTTTCTCTATCCTCCTTATATAATTATTTTTGCCCATCGAGATCTGGTTTCATATTAGCATAACTTGCAACTAATTCTGGTGTTCCCTCATAATATCTTTTATTTTTATTAATACCTGCTATTTTTTCTCTTCTTTTTGTTTTTCTATTTCCATTGCTAATTCTTCTTCTGTTGGTAAATATAATTGATACTTTGAAGCAAATAAATTCTTATTATCATTAAGAACAGAATATTTTACTATTGTGTCTTTTTTATCTGAGCATAGTATTATTCCTATTGTTGGATTATCATCTATTGCTTTTACCTCATTATCATAATATCTAACATAAAAATCCATTTGTCCAATGTCTTGATATGTTAGCTTGTATAATTTTAAATCAATTAAGGGACGTTCCATAAATAAATGTTACAATTTTTATGTAAAGTTCCTAACTTAGCAAAAAAACGGAATAAATTTCCGTTTTTTTAGTGGTAAATTCTGCATATGTAAAAAAGTTTGTATTAAATAGCATGACAAAACAGCACATTATAATCAATGTCATTAACTTAATACCACATTGATTTAAAATACTTAATTGTATAAAAATTAGATTCATTTTTTTATAATCTAATATTTTAAATATTTCAATTATTCTGTGAAGTGTGAAGATAAACAATACTTTCAACATACTATTTACAAGCATTACAGCTTAAGTCAATTACATTGAAACTAATTCCGTTTTTTGTTAAGTTAAAAACTTTACATGAAATTTGTAACATTTACTTATGGAATGTACCTCAACTTTGGATAATTTTGACATAAATTAATTAACCTCATGTATTTTAGATTATTAAAGGTAGTTTTTTCTACCTTTACATAATATTTTCGTTCCAAGAAACTTTCAGAAGAACCATTTTCTTTTCACCTTTTCTTACTTTTATTTTATCATATACATTTTAGATACAGAAAAATCAGGAATTACCTGCTTTTAAAACTATTCTAATAGCCATTTGGCTATATCATATATTTGTACTCCTTCATATTGATAAGTATCGTGCATTGTTCTAGTTATTAATATTTTTGGGTATGCATCTTTAATTTTTAGCAATGAATTTACTTCTCTTTCTAATGTCTTGTCATCACTTATATTATCTGAAACTTGAATATATATTTTTTCATTTCTTTTCATAGCAACAAAGTCTATTTCTGAATTATACATCTGTCCTACATATACTTCATATCCTCTTCTTAGTAATTCTATTGCTACAATGTTTTCGTATACTCTTCCATAATTCATGTTTTTAGTACCTAATTTTGCAAACTTAAATGTTGGATCTACTAAATAATATTTATCTTGAGATTCTAAGTATTTTTTCCCTTGTATATCATATCTTTTTATTTTATAAAATAAATAAGCATTTACCATATAATCTATATATGAACCTATTGTTTTATGGTTTAGCGTATTATCCATTCTATTTAATGAATTAGTTATATTTCTAACAGAAGTTATATTTGATATATTATCCATCATGAAATTTGTCAGATTATCTAATAACTCTATATTTTTTATTTTATATTTTTCACGTATATCCCTTACAATTAAAGTATTATATATGTCTAATATATATTTATATTTTTGTTCCTCTTCTTTGTATAAATATGAACCTGACATTCCCCCTTCTCTTACATACTTATTAAAAGCCTCGTCAGCATTCATATCATTGTTATATTTTAAATACTCTTTAAATGAAAATGGAAATATTTCTAGCTCATAAGTTCTTCCAGTAAATAATGTTGCTAAATCACTACTCATTAAAAATGCATTTGAAGCTGTTATATAAATATCATATTTTTCTGACGCATGTAAACTATTAATTGTTTTTTCAAATCCTTCACACATTTGTACTTCATCTATCAATACAAAATTCTTTTTATCCTTTATATATCTTTGTTCTATATATTCATTCATTGCATGATATTCTCTTAAATTTTCATAATCTAAAGAGTTAAAATCTATTTCTATTATATTACTATCTTGTATATTTTGTAGAATATAATTTTTAAATCCTTCTAATAATTTTGATTTCCCACTACGCCTAACACCTGTTATTACTTTAATATCTGGCGTTCCCATTACAGATATTAGCTCTTTTAAATATTCTCTTTCTATAAGTTTCATCTTAATCACCCCATTATATAATATGTCTATTATATTATTTTCATTTCTCAAAAAAGCATTTTGATTACTCCATGTATAATTATGGTATATCATAAATATTTATATAGTGTATACATTTAGGAGACAAAAAGAACAGGTACCCACCTGCCTTCAAATCATTTTAAATAGTGTTCTATTATTTTAATATATTTATCTTATACGTTTAAATAAGTATCAAATAAACTTCCTCATGGCAAGCCCTCAAACATCTAACAAATGTTTTCCCCTCTTTGAGAGTGGGATAATCTCTTCACAACAAAATTTTTATAGTTTTAAAATTATATTTTTCAAGACTTTCAAAAAGTTCGACGATAATTGTATATGGTGCCGAAAGTGGGACTTGAACCCACACGGTATTGCTACCACCAGATTTTGAGTCTGGCGCGTCTGCCAATTCCACCATTTCGGCATATTTAATAAAAATCAGAGCAAGCTCCGATTTTTATTATTAAAAGCATTAATTACTTTTTATTTACCATTTCTTTTAAAGCTTTTCCTGCTTTGAAAACTGGAGCCTTAGAAGCTGGTATTTTTATTTCAGCCTTAGTTTGTGGGTTTCTTCCTTTTCTAGCAGCTCTTTCTCTTACTTCGAAAGTACCAAACCCTACTAATTGTACTTTTTCTCCCGCTTTAAGTGCTTCCTCAACACTTGTAACGAAAGCATCTAATGCAGTTTCAGCAGCTTTTTTAGTTAGTTTGCTTTCTTCAGCAATTTTAGCTATTAATTCAGCTTTATTCATTATAAATCCCTCCTAAATAGTAACCGTTCTTTCGATTACATTACAACTATACTACAAAAATAGGGCTTTGTCAACACTTTTATTTAATATTTTTGATATTTTATCAAGTTTTATCAGTTACTTTACATATTTTGTTACCATAACGTAACCTAGCTATATCACTAAGTTTCAAACATCTAAACATAAATACAAAAATACAATATGATATAACAGCAATAAAAATGACAAGTATTGTATATATTGAATTTGAAATATGTAATTTTAATAAATACTTTTTTAGCAACAATACTATAATACTCATACAACCTGTTGCCATACATGGTTTAAATATAAATTCTTTAAGATTTGGTATGACCTTAAGACTACTAAATAATATTATAAATGATAGTGCAAAAGCTATAAAATGATATATAACTGAACTTAGTGCTGCAACTTTTATGCCATATATTGGAACAAAAACTACATTTAATAAATATTTAATAGTTGCACCTAATAATAAACATATTCCTGGAATTTTTAATTTACCTATTCCCTGTAATGCTCCATATAAAGTTTGAGCGCATACTGAAAATATAATCATTAGACACTGTATTTTTAATAAATATGCACCATTAGATGCATTTGGAAATATAAAATTAAAAATTTCTTGAGCCATAAAAAAAAGTCCAAATGTGCATGGCAGCGCTATAAGCATAGAAATTTTTAATGAATCCTCTATTTTTTTTACAGCTTCTAATTTCCTCCCTTTTGCTATTGCACCAGATATAAATGGTACCAATGCTACTGAAAATGCTACATTTAACGATAATGGAACTGCAATCAATATATCAACCTTTCCAACTAAAACACCAAATTGTTCATTAGCTTCAGTTATCTTTAATCCAAATTTTTGTAAACCATTTATAACAGTAATTGTGTCTATTACGCTAGACAGTGAAACAACTACACTTCCAAATGAAATAGGTATTACATATGATATAAGCTTTTTTATAATTTTTCTAACAGATTCTGTACATACCTTTCTACTATATATAATATCTTTTATAATTTCTTTTCTATTTTTTACATAATACCAGTATAGATATAAAAATGCAACAAAGGCTGAAAAGGTTGTAGCAAGCGTAGAACCCGCTGCCATAATTTCTGGTGATTTTCCTACAAGCATCATAACAAAAATTACAGAACAAAGACTATTTACAATTTGTTCTATAATTTGTGCTTTACTATACTCTGACATATTTTGCATTCCAACAAAATAGCCTCTAAATACTGCAGACATAGCAACAAATATAATTGCAGGTGCCAGTGCCATCATAACATATTCTACTCCTGGATTTGCAAGTATATTTGTTGCTATATACTTAGCTCCAAAAAATAGTATTAATGCAAATATAGTTGCAATAAAACTAAATAACCCAAGTGCTACTTTAAATATTTTATATGCTCCCCTATTATCTCCCACTGCTATTTTTTCAGATACTAGCTTTGATATTGTGTTAGGTATTCCCATTGTAGATATTGCAAGTATTAATGTATATACCGTATACCCAGAACCATAATAACTATTACCAATATCACCAAACTGTTTTAGATTAGTTAGTATAATTCTATAAATAAATCCCAAAAGTTTTATGATAATTTGAGATAACATTATAATAATTACCCCTTTATAAAAAGATTGTTTTTTTACTCCCAATAGCCTACCCCCTAGTAAAATATATACTATTATTTAGGCATATTTATTACACAAATTAGCTCTTACAATAAAACAAAAAATAAGTACATAAGCATCTACTGCATATGTACAAAAATAAATTATAGTTTAATATGGTAATTATTTTCTATAAATTTACTTATACTAAATATGTTATTTTATTTCCACCTTTTCAAACTTGTCCCTTAATTCAAAAAAAGCATATATATAACTTGTCTTTATCTTTTCGTAGACCATTCTTGATTCTTTTTCATCATACAAATGTGTCAATAAATTTCTTGATAGCATCATTTCAATCCATAACTCTCCATCAGATACTATTTGTTGCTTAAAAGCAAGCCTTATATTTTCTCTTGGACTCCCAGTTCCCTCTGATATTCCCATATACTCTAAATAATCTTTTATAGTTTTCCATGCAAGTTCAAAAGTAAATTCAAATCTATGCAAAATCCCGTCTATAATAACTTCATTTGGTTCAATTTTTAAAGCCTCGTCTAACCTTGACAATGCATTTTCATATTCTTTTTTTCTTTCACAAAATCTATTCATTAAGAATCACCCCATCTCTTTCAATTGATTGTAAAAGTTCGATTTTAGCTATATCCTGCTTAAATATTATATCTATTTGATATGGAACATCTAACTTATCAAAATCATTCATTATGTTAAATTTATCAATTTTTGTCACATCTCCATCTACTACCAAATCTATATCAGAACTGTTTTTATAACTACCTCTTGCGCGAGAGCCAAATATTTTAAAAACATACTTATTATATTTTTTTACAATTTCTATTATTTTTATATAAGTTATATTTGTTATTCCATATTGCATATCTAATCTACTCCTTAAATTAATTATAACATTTAGATATAATATTAGCAATACATAAAATTTTATTTTTGTATAATTACATGTATTTCATAAGTTCAAAGAAATCATAATTAGAAAAATTTCGGGTCTTAAACACTTTTTTTAATAAAAAATCTTTGCAAGCATTAAAAATGCT
>CAOKPF010000079.1 GCA_948470565.1 uncultured Clostridium sp. | reverse complement strand
TTATGACTTTTTTATTTTCCACTTTTTATTAACTTTTTACTTGACATTTACATTTTATAAATACTAGGACGTTTCGAGAATAAATGTTATGAGTTGAATAAATAATATATAACTGTAAAATTAGCATATATAAGTTTTCTAATATTTAATCTATTATTTTGTACAACTCTTTTTCTAATTCAATTAGTTCAATAGTTAAAAAATTCCACACCATATTTAAATTAACTCCTTCATAATCATGCACAATTCTATTTCTTAATGCTTTTATTCCTCTCCATTCAATATTTGAATATTCTTCTTGTGTTTCTTGACTTATTTTACTAGCAAGTTTCCAATTTGACTTAAATTAAAAACACAAGCATTTATTGTTTTTCTATCATTTCTAAATTTTTCTTGAGAATACCCATCTATAAATAATTTAATCTCATCAATATATTTTAATATTTTTGTTAAAATCAATTTATCTCTACTTCTCATAAATAACTATACCTGTTCTTTCTATTTCTTTTTCTATTTTTGAATTTTTATCTATCTACGTCTTTATCAAATTTTTGCCTAATCATATCTATAATTGCAAAATATTTAAGTCCTTTTATCTTACCATTACTATCTATTAAAATATCTATATCACTATATTCAGTAGGTTTATTTTTTGCATAAGATCCAAATATTATAGCTTTTTCTACTTCCGTATTTATTAAAACTTCTTTTAACATTTCCTTTATATCTTCTAATTTATAAATCTTAGTAGTCATAGCATCACTCCTTTTATATAATTAGTATATCAATACTTGCTACATATTCCACACTTAATGATATGCGAAGTTCTCTCACACATAGCAATATGTATTATTTAATTTTTTCTTAGTTTCTTCATAATACTTAATTTTGCTTGACATAAATTTATTGTATATAAGCCTTACACACCGAATATTTTACTTTTGGTTAGTAATAGGAATATATTATGAATTTGTAGCTTTATTTTCATACTTTCACATATTTTTCGTTTACTCTGTTCTCACTGATTTTCTACTATTTCTTAATTATTCTAATGAAGTTTCATATTGTCATTAAACAATAACTTTAACTCCAAATTTTTCTTCCTATAACTTTATTTTATTTGCAGAAATTCTTTTTTAAAGTCTACTGATTGCAATTCTGTAAGTATTTATAAATTTTATTATTTGCGTATTTGTATATGCTTTAAACAAAATATTCACACCCATTTATAATAATTCCATACTTCAAGTGTGAATTTGTTTTTGATAATTAATTGCAAAATCAATATAATAGTGGTAAAAATACTCAACATGTGTTACTTTCCAATTCTATTTATTACCAAACCTTCATATTCTAATCTGACTTTCTTATATCATATTTTGGTATAATTGTCAGCAATTCATCCATCACTTTAGAAGTGGTGGATGAATTGCTCCAAAAGTTAAAATTTAATCTTACATCAAATTATACAATTTTTATATACGATTCTATAAAGATAATAAATAAAATAAATGTAATTTTTAAGTTTGATTTTGACTTGCTTTATTTTTTATATTTCTTACTAATATACCTATACAAGTAACAACTATAAATATAGATAAAGTTATCGCTAATACATATGGTGATACATATGCAATAAATCTTGTTGCAGTATTAGAATTAGGAAACATTATTGAAGATATAAACAACAATAAAATTCCAATTAAGTACGAAAATAATTGTTCACTTTTTACCTTTTTAAATGTTTTCTTTAAACTTATATTTATAAAATATGCACTTAATGCAATTAGCAAAAACATACTAAATACAAATTGAACTGCCAAAGTATTTTCAACGCGCTCTATTATATTAAATAATGAAAATTGTTTTAGTACCATATATTCTGGATACTTATATATTGATATAACTTCATATCCTAAAATTATTGTAATTATAAAAAATATTAAAAATATTATAACATTAGTTACTACATACATAATAGATACATTTTTAGTTATTTTTGTTTTATCTGCTTCAGGTACAAATTTAAGTGGTATTATAGTCAGAAAAAACAATGGTAATGTACTAAAAATAGCATACTGTAAGCCTCCTAGTAACGGTTTTGTTATCCCCTCTGACATCACTGGAAGTAAGTTATTATAATTTGATTTTCCAATAATTCCAATTGCAGATAATAAAAATAATCCAACATTTGCAATAAGTATAAATTGACTTACCCTACTAATTGTTGATATACTTTTTGAAGCTATATATATAATTGGTACTATTAGCAATATTTTTACATACAAACTATTAGTATCAGGGATAAACTGTGTATCTAAAAATAAAGATAAATTATATAATATTAATGATGAAAATAATATTACAAAAATATTTAAAAATACATTAATAATAGTTCCTACAACTTTTCCAAATAAACTTATATTAAGATCTAATATATTCATTCCATTACTATTTTTAATTATATATAATATAAGTATCAAAGGAACTATACCAAATATACTACCTATTATAACACTAATCCAAGCATCTACTTGTGCTAACTCAAATATATTATATGTAGCCATGCCTAGAAATGAACTAAACATTAATGAATATACAAAACTTGAATAGCCTATTCCGCGTATTTTATCATAATCCTTTGTTATCTTTTGTGAATTATCAGTTTCTACCATTTTTTATTTATACCTCCATCATTTGGAAAACTTGCTTTTACATTAATATTTGTCTTTATATTTTTAAATATTTCTGGGTAAAAATTATCTTTTACTTTTTTATACTCTCTATTAAGTTTTTCCCTATAAAGTTTCCCAAATCCTATTAAATCAGTGTCATATTCATTTTGACAACTACTAATATAGTCTTCAATATATGATTTTAATTTTTGTTCTACTAAATCTTCATATTTTGATATACCACTTTCATCATCAAAAGTTATATCTTTTCCAAGTTCTGCAATAGTACATGTAGTATTTACATCAATATCAACGATATATTCATTATTCTCATATTTTGGTGTCACTTTAGAACCACATTTTAAAATTTCTACTACTATATTATCTCCATCATTTATCTGCAATACACCCTCTTTAAATTTATTCCTTAACATACAATATACCATACTTTGTTCTTCAGTCAAATACCCCTTTAACTTTTTATCTTTAAAATATGCTAAAGTATCTACATAAATTTTAGTCTCTTTTGCATTGTCTTCATCTGATTCACTCTTTTCATGTGTTCCATCATCAGAACCTTCTTCTTTATCTTCTTTGCCATTTCCCTCATTTTTATCATCCGATTTTTCACTTTCTTTACTAGAAGAACCGTTTTTATTTTCTGAATTATTATTATTTTCTTTTTTCTCTTCTTCCATACCAATCATACTTTTTTCATCTGATTTACCGCTTTTTTGACTAGAAGAATTACTCTCTTTGTCAGAACTATTACTTCCTTTATTAGACGAACCTCCACCTTCTGTATATTCTTCTGTTATCTTTTTTACTATAATACTTGGCATAGCTAAATCTTCGCCTTCTTCCAATATATTTTCTAAACTGTCATTTAGATCATTTTCAATTGTAGTTCCCATGTATCTTGCTGTAACTTCTATACTTTTTACAATATTCTCGCTAGGTATATCTTCAACAGGAGTTTTAATCTGTAATACTTCTCTAGGCTCAATATCCCTTGAGACAACAAATAAAAAATCATTACTTCCTTCATTATCTCTAATGAAAAAATCAAGTGAGTCTACCAAATCATCTTTAGCAACACTTTCAGAAACCAATAACAATTCCATATGCGATAAGTAAAGCTTTTTTGGTGACTCTAATACCATTTTTCTTATAGCTTTTTGTATAGTTGTATCTTCACCTTCATATAAAGTCATTTTATCAGATGAACTAGATGAACCACTACCTGAGCCCTGTTTTTCTGGGTTTAATACAATAGCTGACACTCTATAATCACCATTTTCAAGCTTATCAATACCAATTGATGATACTATTGCTAAATCATTTATTTCTCTTGAATTATTAAGTCCATTTAAAAGTAACATTGCAATAATAACTATTATTAGTTTATATCTCATATAATCACTCCTTAACCTTATACTTAGTTAAATTGTCAGTTAATATTTTACGCCTTTTTTCATCATTTGCTACATTTTCTCTTTTTAATATGTATTTTTTTATACTACTAAAATTAATAGGAGAAATAGGGTAAGTAAATGGTTTTGTAAAACTAGTAGATGATGAAATTTTAATAATTAACATAAGTGTTCCGACTGCTGTACCTATAAGTCCACCTAAACCTGCAAAAATTAATAATAAAAGACGCCATATTCTAAGGGAATTAGCCATATTAATATCTGCAAACATAAGACCAGATATTGTAGTAATCGCTATTACAATTATCATAATTGGTGATACAATTCCAGCATTAACCGCAGCATCACCAAGTATCAAAGCACCTACTATTGAAATTGTACTACCTGCAACATTTGGTACTCTATAATCTCCCTCTCTTAATATTTCAAATGACAATATCATAAGCATAGCTTCAAAAAATGCTGGAAAAGGAACACCCTTTCTTTGAGTAACGAAAGATAGTAATAATTCTGTTGGTATTGCCTCCTGATTAAATGTAATAAGTGATATATACAAAGCAGGAGTAAAAATAGTTATAAAAAATGCAATATACCTTACTATTCTTGTTATAGTTACATCAATACTTTTTTGGAAATTATCCTCAACATTATTAATAAAATCATCTACAAAAGCTGGTAATACTAAAACAAATGGACTATTCTCAATTATTAATGCAATACGCCCCTGAAGTAAATATATTGATACCAGATCTGGTCTTTCAGTACTAATTATAGTAGGAAATTCTGTCTTATTGGCATCTTCTAGTATTTCCATTATATAATTACTATCTAAAATTCCATCAATATCAATCTTTTTTAATTTCTTTCTTATATGTTCCACTAATTCTTGTCTTGCAATATCAGATACATACATAAGTCCTACCTTAGTTTTACTTTTTCTTCCTATTTTATTTTCTTCTAGTACAAGCTTTTCACTTTTAATACGCTTTCTAATAAGTCCTACATTGGATTGATAGTTTTCAGTAAACGAGTCTTTTGGTCCCTTAATATTATTTTCTGTTGTAGGAGTACTTATCGCCCTATCAAGATTTGCTTTAGTTTCAACTGCTATAATTTCTTTGTTATATACAATACATGCAAATCCTGAAAATAAATAATAAAACATATCATCTTGTGATAAATCTAGTTTTTTAACTTTACTTATATCAATATTTTCCTCTAATTTATCTACTATATCTTCAATTGTCAGTTTTAAATTTTTATTTTTTTTATTCAAGTTATCATATACTCTCTGTCTTTTCATTATTCTTGTATTATCTACATTTAAACTATCATCTATATATGTATCTAAATTATTTTGAATATTATCTAAAGCTTCGCTTTTCACATCTTCATAATTAATACTTTTTATACTTCTTATAACGAAGTCTGAAATAAGAGCAGTTGCAGTCATTGCTTCATTATATATTACATATATTGTACTATCTAAAATTTGTACAGTTCTATATACCATATCTTGACTATTACTAGTTTTTTCTTTTACATAGTTTACTATATCTTTAGAAGTATTTAATTTTTGTATTTCTTCTTTATTTTCTTCCATAAAAAATCTCCTCATATTTATTATGAAACTTTTTTTATTAAATATTCATTTTATTTTTTAAAATTTTTAATATAAAATTTTAAAATAATAAAAAAATTACATATACAAGTTAATATAGCAAAAAAACTAATAGAACAAAACAACTATTAGTTTTTACAAAAATTATAACTCTATTTTATAAATATATCCATATCTTTGATACAATTTATTATCACTTATACCTATATAATTTCCAATTCTAGTACCTAGTTTATCATATAGATTTAATGCTTTATTATGACTAGATTTTATATAAACTTCTTCTATTCCCTGCTCTTTCAAATCACTTAACACTTCTCTTTTAAGCCAATTTTTGCCTATACCTCGATACTCTTTTAATATATGAAAGCAAGTAAGTTTTGCCACTCTTTTACCTGATGGTGCAACATTTATTTCTTTTAAGAAAGTTTTAATATTATCACTACCTGATAACGATATTATAACTCCAACAATTATATTTTCTTCCTCAAGATAATATATATCTACTATATCGCCTTCTTTTTTCTTTATTGAATTTATAAAACTTTTTAAGCATTCTTTTGTATGCTCATATTCGTTCCAATCATCATACATATTATTAATTATTTTCTCTTTTCCGTACTCAGATACTGGATACAAATATTTTTCTATATCCCTAAAGCACATTTCACTATTTAATCTTATTTTCATTTACTTGTTATCTCCACTTCTTATCACATCTCAAAAATAAATATTTTTCAAATTCCTCAAATATTATTACAAATCAAAAAGCATTTTCTATAATACAAATTTTTGTATTTTTATCAACACATTCTACTATTTTTTTCATATTATTTTTATCTACTGCTATACAGCCTTCAGTATAATTACTCTTATTACAGTGTAGAAAAATTGCACTTCCCTTTCCTGGGATATTATTAGGATTAGATTTTATCTCTATTAAATATTCATACTGTATTTTATAATCTATTAAATGCTCTGCAAAATCCCAATCTTTTGTAACCCTAGATATATCAACTAATCTATTATAATATTTTGAATTTTGATCACTAACCCAGTACATATTTTCTGTAATTTGCATATATTCTAAATTAATATCTTTTTTAATCTCATTTTTTGGATGCATACCAAGCATAATACCTAACTCGAATTCACCCAAAGGAGTCTTTTTATCTCCCTCTATTTTATTATCTGTAACACCATTTTTGCCTATATATGCTGTTGTCTTAATATTACATTTCGGAAATTTTAAAATACATTTATTTTCACTATTTACAAACGCATATATTCTATTATCTATCTTTAACATATTCCCTAATTTTTCCATTTTTTTCTTCCTTTTCTATTCTATCCAACTGTCTTACTCTTCTTGAAAATTCACTATATACAGCATTTTCTAACTCAACTACCTTATCATAGTTTCCATCATAATCTAGTTTTTTTATTACTTCATAACTAGCTTCGGCAATCATTTGTGCTATAATGGATAACTTTAATGTATATCTTACTGCATCTAAATTAGACTTTATAGTATTTGTATAATTTCCAGCAATGTCACCATAAGGACCAATTGGATTTCCACCCATTGCTGACAACTCTATTAAAAGATCTTGTGGATAAATTAACCTAAATATATCATTACTAGATGTAGCATATGTACTTTGACTTTTTATAACATATTTTGTTAATTCTCTTTTATCTCTTCCTTCACCATCAAGCCCTGTATTCTTATACGTTTTATCTGCGTAAAGTTTAGCAAACATATAATTAATAATTTCTTTTTTTGTCATCTCATGTTGCGAAATATTTAAATTTTCTGGTGGAATAGATGGTCTTTGAAATATAATTCCACCAGTACTATGATAATTTAAATATGCAAATAGACTTCCTGTTCTATCTAAACTTTCCAACAAATTAAAAATTGCAGCAGTTTCGTTTTCAATTTTAAATCCTTTTTCTCTATCAAAAGGGCAATTAATTGGTCCTGGGTGTGATATATCAATATTACTATACCTCAAACTATTCATAAATAAAGTTTCTCCCTGTAAAATATTAGTTATTTTAGGGTTATAAATAGAATTTGCCTGAATATCTATTCCATTACCATTTGCATTCCATGTATGCAAACACCATTTTGGTAAATCTTGATATCTGTCAAAAATAGACTTTACAGAATCTCTAATATTACTATACTTTTCTGAAATACAAGTATAATCAACACCCTCAAACATTTTTTGATGTCTTTTTAAATTAGTATCTAGTATTTCATCTTGTTCATTTAATTCCTTCATATCATCTTGCCTATATACATTATAATAATGTTTGCAAATTTTCTCTGCTTCATCTTGTGACATATCTCTAGGAATTAACTTTCTTACTGCTGAAGTTGTAATCAAATATCCTTCAGGATTAAGAATTGGTACAAAATGTAACTTAAAAACCTTTAAAATACTCTTCCAACTATCAGTTTTATTACTTATATTTTCCATCAAATTAATAACAAAATCTGTTGATATAATTTCAGAACCATGAGTTGCACCACTTATTACGATATCATTATTCCCTTCTCCAACAATATAATGTTTTATTGGAAGTCCATGCTCAGTCTTACCTAAATTTTCTGCCTCTTTAACAACACCAAATCTTACTATCTCATCTAATATATCTTCTACTTGTTCATAATCAAGTATATTATTATTCCTCATAAATCCTCCAACGTTTCCAATTTTAATCAAAAATCATGCTACATATATTACTATATCTAATTATAATTTTTTTACTAATTATATCAAAATATTGGGTGCTTGTAAATATTTTATGTATTTTTTTCATCGCATTATTCGACACTTTTCTAATTATTACTTTTTAATATATTAAACTATTGTACATAAAAAATTTAATGATCATCTCTAAAAACTATAATTAAAATACCATCTCCCATGCCTATCTAAATAAAAAAGGTGTCATTTATACAACTATAACATTATAAATATCTGGTTGACATTATACTAATACAATGGTATAATACCGATATATAAAAGATATTTCTAATTTAATAAAAGGAAGGATGATTAGTATGTACATTATTAAGGAAATTCAGTTATTATCGTGCATAAATGGCGTTTTCCTAGGCGAAAATATACCACTATTATCTACTGATGGAGTAATAACTATAAATTCAAAATTAGGCATTACTCTTGAAAAATACAATAGTATACATTTAAATATTTCTTCACAAATAATATGTGACTGGAAAAGCTGTCACTTTACACCAATTGATAGTGAACACAAAAGGTTACTATTTGTAAATAGATATACAGTTGAAAATTTAAAATTCAATTGGGTAGAACTTAATTTTTACTGTGATAATATAAAAGAGGATAAAATAGATGGATATATTATATTTATAAAAAGTATGCCATCATCTATTATTCAAACTGATGGAGAATATTTATTTAAAAAATCAAACAGTGAGGCTATATGTGTATTACGTGAAGGTAATAGCTTAACAGCTATGAATAAAAAACTTGAAGTAATTAATAATAAGCTTGTTTTAAATATTTAATTATATAATAAATATAACTCTTTTTTAAAGTTACTATATGTAATTTAAAAAAAGAGTTTTTTATTATAACTATTATTAAATTCTATATATTACTAGATATTTTCCATAAATCATTTTACAGGATAAAATCGCGTTTAGTGCGTTTGAAGGGTCTTATTTTGATTATATATAC
>CAOKPF010000078.1 GCA_948470565.1 uncultured Clostridium sp. | reverse complement strand
TTTTCCTCTTTTTTCCTTATTTTTTCTTTTTTATTTTTTCATTCGTTATTACTGACGATTTTTATTTATATACCCAACTTAATTTATTAATATAAGTAATTTACAAAAATAAGCTGCATAGTAAATATGCAGCTTAATTCAAGGAGATTATATATAGTATTTAATTGTTATATAAAAAGTATATAGTATTTAAAAGATAAATATCTAATGCTAAATGTAATTTTTTATTTTGTATTACATCTAACTAATATATATTATGATAAATAAATATATTGGTTACAAATAATCATAATTTTTTTTGAAATACATATAGTGTATTAAATTGAGGAGGAAAAAAATATGGGAATAAATACGGAAAGAAAAAGTTTAAATTTAAATAAATGTAGTGTAAGTCAAGAGCAAAGTGTGTGGATTGAACAGGATATAATTGTTCCAGATACAAAACCAGATGCAGTAAAAATAGTTCATGTATCACTAACTCCATATGTTAGTGATGTTGATGTTATGGACGCAAAAGTAAAAATTTCAGGAAAAGTGAATTATTTTATAATATATAAAGTTGCAGATGAAAAGTTTAGTACTAGAGGCTTGTTTGTAACATATCCTTATACTGAGTTATTAGAGGTAAGTGGAATTGAAAAAGGAATGGAAGTATCAGTTACACCTATGACCAAAAATGTAATTTATTCATTGCTAAATGAAAGAAAAATATCTGTAAAAACAGAGGTGGCTTTTAAAGTAAGAGGAAAAAGCAGAATAAATATAAACTTAATAAATAGTTTTGATAAGGATAGTCAAGTAGAGTGCAAAATGTGTGAATCAAACTTTTATAACATTGTTAAATCAACTAGAAATGTTATAACTTCTAAAGAAGATATAATGTTACCTAAAGAGTCAGAGGATTTTTTTGAAATATTAAAAGTAGATGCTAGTATTAAAAATACAGAATTTAAGGAAAGTTATAATAAAATAATGGTAAAAGGAGATATTAATTTAAGAATAATGTATTTATCTGAAAATGCAGAAGATAATATAAAAAAATTTAATACTACAATACCATTTTCCTCAATGGTTGAACTTGAAAATATAACAGATAATTCTAAATATAATATAAATTATGTTTTACAAGATTTTGGAATTAGGCAAAATAGTGAAATAACTTCAACTAAAACTCTTACAGCAGATTATCAAATAGAAGTAAATGTCGATATGTATGAAGAGGAAAGAGTAGAATATGTCGAAGATTTTTATAGTCAACAAGATGAACTTAAATTTGAAAATAGTAATGTGGATATTGTTAGGAGAAATAGAAATGTTACAAAAAATATAGATATTAGAGAAAACATTAATGGCATAATTCCATCAGATAGTAGAATAATTGACTATGATATTGATATAAATAATATAAATACAATAGTAAATGGTAATGAAGTAAGATTTGAAGGAAATGCAAAGTTGTATATTATTACACAAAATGTTAATGATATGGAAATGGATAATAAATCTGTTGATATTTTAATAAATCAGGCATTTAATATAGAGGATTTATTAGATAATGAAAAAATATATTTAAATTTATTTAGTGATAATGTTACTTTAAGTCAAAATGGAAATGATATTGATTTTAAATTTACTCTAATTGCAAAAGCAGAAATTGAAGATATTTCCAATATGAATATAATACAGAATATATTACAAGAAAAATTAGATACATCAAATCTTGATAGTATGAATATATATATTGTAAAAAATGGTGATACACTTTGGAGTATAGCAAAAAAATATAAGACGAGTGTTGATAAAATAATGAAGACTAATGATATTGATAATCCTGATATGATTAGTATTGGGCAAAAAATATTTGTTATTAGGTAATTATGAGATACAAATATTATAGATTAACATTAAGACAAATGCGTTTTAAAAAAGCGTTTGTCGTTTTTTGTGTTATTATTTTATTTATATTATTAATCTCATTTGCCTTTAGTCAAAAAGTATCACCAATAATAAAAACATTATGTGAAGCAAATGCTAGATATATTGCACTTGAATGTACAGAGCAGGCTGTGGCAGAAGAAATAGAAAACATTACATATAATTCATTAATTGATATTGAGAGGGATAGTAATGGCAAAGTAACAGCCCTTAATGCTAATGTTATGCAAATGAATAAAATTTCAAATAGTATTTCAACTAAAATACAGGATAAAATATTAGGAGTAAAAACAAGTTATGTGCATGTTCCAATAGCAACTATTATTGGTAGTGGAATATTTAGTGGATATGGTCCTAAAGTTGCAATTAAAATATCTCCGTCAGGAAACGTAAATGTAAATTTTAAATCTGAGTTTGAAAGTGCTGGTATTAATCAAACTAGACATAGGATATATTTAGAAATTACATCAAAAGTAATGATAATAGCACCTTTTTATTCTGATTCACAAGAATATGTTTCAGATATTACTGTTGCAGAAACGGTTATTGTATCAGATACACCTAGCACATATTATAGTATTAGCGGAATTGATGGATTGCAGGGAAAAGATACATTAAATATATTAGAATAACTATTTATAGCAAATTATGAAAATACAGAGTATAAAAATGGATATTAAATTGATATTTTTATATAAATGTGGTAAAATTACATACAATTATTAATATTTATTATATTAATTTTTTTCTTGAGGGGAGGTAGCCAAATATTATGTTTGGCGTTTTGTATGAATAGTAAATTAGAAATTTTTAAGCAAAATATATCTGGAAAAAAAGTAGCTGTATTAGGAATTGGTATAAGCAATATTCCTGCAATTGAATATTTAGTAAAATTGGGTGCAAAAGTTACTGCAAGAGATCTTAAAGAAAAATTAGATAGTGAATGTAATTTTTTAAAAGATTTAGGAGTTGAATTTGTTCTTGGTAAGAATTATTTAGATAATCTTGATAAATATGACTATATATTACGTTCACCTGGTGTAAAGCCTTTTGAAAAAGGGATAGAAGATGCAGTAAAAAATGGTGTAGTACTTACTTCTGAAATTGAGCTTTTAGTAAAACTTTGTCAAGCAAGAATTATAGGGGTCACAGGAAGTGATGGAAAAACTACTACTACAACGCTTATATCAAAGTTCTTGGAAGAGGCAGGTTATAAAGTTTGGTTAGGTGGAAATATAGGTATACCACTATTTTCTAAAATTGATGAAATAAAAAAAGATGATATAGTAGTATTAGAACTTAGTAGTTTTCAACTAATGACAATGGAAAATTCTCCTAGTATATCAGTTATAACTAATATTTCACCTAATCACTTAAATTATCATAGAGATTATGAGGAATATGTTAGAGCTAAAGAAAATATATTTTTACATCAAAATAAAGATGATATTTTGGTATTAAATAAAGATGATGAATTTACTAAAAGATTTATAAAATCAGCTAATAGCTTAAATATTAGAACATTTAGTATTATAGATGAAACTTGCAATGGCGTGTATTTAAACTCTGGTAATATCGTAAGTAATGTGGCAGAAGACAAAGGGATTATATCTACGATAAAAAATGTAAAGCTTGTAGGAATGCATAATTTGGCTAATATTTGTGCAGCTTCTAGTGCAGTTATTGATTTAGTTTCAAAAGAAGCTATAAGGAAAGTAATATCTACATTTGCTGGAGTTGAGCATAGAATGGAACTTGTTAGAATAAGAAATAATGTAAAATGGTACAATGATTCAATTGCAACATCTCCTACTAGAACCATAGCAGGTTTAAAATCGTTTAAACAACAAATTATTTTAATTGCTGGTGGGTATGACAAACATATTTCATATGATGTGATTGGAAAATACATATTAGAAAAAGTAAAGGTATTAATTCTTGTTGGTGATACTTCAAGAAAAATTAAAGAAGCTGTTGAAAAGGAAGCTAAAATACAGAATATAGATTTTACAGAAAAAATAGAAATGGTAGAGTTTGATAATTTAAAGAAATGTGTAGAGTTTGCAGATAGTGTAGCAAGTGATGGTGATATAGTAGCAATGTCGCCTGCTAGTGCATCTTTTGATATGTATAAAAATTTTGAGCAAAGAGGTAATTATTTCAAAGAACTGGTAAATAATTTGTAAAAATATGTTGAATAAAAAAAATATTTGTGATAAAATTATATAAAATATTATATAAGGGAGGCATTAATATGGCAGCTGATACAGTAATAGAGATTTCTAACTGTAAAATATATGACCATTTCTATATTCAGTATAATAGTAAGAAAATAGAACTTAATATGGCTATAATTAGCTTGGATAAAAAGTTTAAAGAACTGTTAAGCTGCTCAAATATAAATGGTTATGTATTTTCTCAGGAAGGATATTCTTATCCACAAAAAGATATATTTAAAATTTATAATATGCTTGAAGATATGTTAAAAACTGATGATATTAATAAAGTGAAAAAATATTGTAATTTGTTGGGTGAGATAGGAATATATAATAATGAAATTTTGAAACTATATAATTTAGCTATTGAAGTTTCACAAAGTGTTTTAAAACTAGAAAAAATTGAACAGTTACAAGCTATTTAAAACTAAAAATGCGGATAAGAATTACTTATCTGCATTTTTTCAAAATTTAATATATTTAATTGATTATATGTGGTATTATTTAAAATTATATAGCTCTTTGTACTTTACCACTCTTAAGACATTTAGTACAAACTTTCATTTTTTTAGTAGCTCCATTTACATTTGCTTTTACTGTTTGAACATTAGGTTTAAATGTTCTTGCAGTTCTTCTATGTGAGTGACTAACTTGAAGTGAAAATTTAACATCTTTATTACATATTTCACACTTTGCCATACTTTGTCCTCCTTAATATAAACCCTGTACCAAAATATTTTAACATAAAAGTATTAAATAATCAAGCAATTTTTTTAAATTATAAAAAAATTATATAATTTTAGTCTAGTACTTGCTATTTTTACTATTTTATAGTAAAATTATTAAGGAATAGTATGTGGCAATTATATGCCAATAAGCGAGGTAATAAAAATGGTTTATAAAAAAGTAACATTTTTTTCAATAGTTATAGCTGTAGTAGCGTGTGTTGTATCTAATATTACGTTTGCAAGTACAGATATTCTAGCAAATGATGAAATATATGATTCGGTTATGAATGTGCTTATATTTTTACAAAAGTATTCTTGGCCTGTTGTGACATTAATATTTATTTATGCTATGTATCAATATTATGTAATTGGTTCAGAAAAATTGGAGTATAAAATATTAGGTCAAAGACTTATAGTTGGAATAGCAATTTTTATGGCTATATTTCAGTGTTTGCCACTTGCATATGCATTTTTAATAGTGTAAAGTAAATTTACAAAAGAGAGGGATAGATTATGAAAGTTCTTTTTGGTATAAATAATGATGATACTGTAAAGGGTATAGTTGAGTTTTATGAGGAGAAATATAAGGAAAAAATAGAGTATAAAAATGTTTATTATTTTAAAAATTTAATTCAAGAATTAGCAAATGGGGGATATGATAGGGCTGTTGTATTGGAAGAATTGGAAAAATTTCCTATTAATAATTATGCCCAAATTGATGAGTATTTATTTAAAAATATTGATGGTATGACTGATGCGTTTGATGCTAAAAATATAATATATATTGCTTCAGACAGAAGAAAACTTGGAGACGAATTTTTAACTAAGTTATTTAATCTTGGAATATATACTTGTCTTACTGCTCAAAATAGGACAAAGGGAAAAGTTTGTGATGCAATAAATAAACCTTATTTGAAAAAAGATGTAAAGAAATATTATGATGAGAAAAATAGTAGTAATGTGTATAAATCAGCTGAAGTGTCAGAATTAGAAATTCAGAGGATAATTACATATTATCAAAATCAAAATGGTGTTGCTGATAGATATAATGAAATTTTTGATAGGATTGCTGTTCAATATACAGATGAACAATTAAAAATAATAGTAAAGTTTTTACCACAAGATGTGCAGCAATATTTATCTTTTAATAACGAAAAGTATAAATCACTTATGATAAAACTTCCAACTCCAGAGGAAAAAGTTGAGGAAACCAAGGAGGATGAAACTCCTAAAAAACCTCAAACTATTATAAAAAATGATGCTAAAGTGATGGAGATAAAAAAGGAACCACAAATAATAGAAAAAATTGTTGTAAAGCAAGTAAATGCTCCAACACAAGTGGTGACAGAAGTTGTTGAAAAAGAAGTAGTAAAATCTGTTTATGAAGTTCCAAAAGATTATAAAAAAATTGTATGTTTTGTTGGTGCTCCAAAGGCAGGTACTACATTTTGTATAAATGCAATTGGTACATTTTTGGCTAGAAATAAAGTAAAAACTGCAATAGTTGATGTGACTAGAAAAAGAGATAGTTATACAATATATACTTATGATAATGCAGGAAAAAGAGCAATTGCAGCAGAAAGTTTAAGATATGCTTCTAATGGTTTAAACGAACCACTTATTTATGACAAACTTAGTATATATACTGGTATGCCAGGTGAGGATAGAAAGACATATAATGCAAATCTTGCAATTGATACAATTATGCAAAATAATAATGTAATTTTAATTGATGCAGATTTTACTACACCACCTGATTATTTTAGGTTATGTCAAGAAATATATATTGTTCAAGATATGGATGTTTTAAATATACCACAACTTACTATATTCTTAAGAGAATTAAAACAGCGTGGTGTACCTATGAATAAACTCCGTATAGTAATTAATAAGCATGTAAAGTGTGTACTTACAGCAAAAGATATTATTGATGGAATAGCTACATATACAAGTTTTGATTTAACAATGTATGATGAGTTGTTTAATTCATCTACAATACCATACTATATTTTGCCGTTTGATCAGGATAATTATAGGAAGTATGTAGAAATGGTATATAAATATCAAAATAAGTTTGCAATTTTTAGTGATGATTTCAAAGAAGCATTACATAGAATAATAAATTCAATATATCCTATTGCTGGTATACAAAAGTCCTCAACAAAAACTAATGTAAATAAAAGTAAGGGATTTAATTTATTTAAGAAGACACCTAAAGTAAAAAATACGGAAGAAAAGTCAGGTTATGAAAAAGAGGTTAAATAAGTAGAGAGGTTGATTGATATATGGAAATAATGTTTATAATTCTATTCGTTATTGCAGTAATTGTAGCTTGTATTATATACATATCATTAAATAAACAGGTAGAATATTATAAAATGATAGCAGGAAGTGTAAATTCAATGAGTGTTATCCAAAATATGTTTGCAATAATGGGTGAAAATGATAAGGCTCAAGATAAACTAGAAAGGCTTAATAATAAAATAATAGAAGCTTTTAGTGCTAAAAATAGTACAATTTGTTTATTTGATGCTAATGATTATGAGGTAAAGGCAAGTAATATTGAAGCGGAATATTTAGAGGGAATAAAAAAAATTGCATATGAAAATGATTTTAAAGATAATGTAGTAAAAAATGTTTCTAAGTATTTATCAACTTCGCAAGACAAGACACTGACTTATAGGAGTGCAACAGAAAGAAAAATTAGATCGGCTATGTTTTCTCCTATATATTATAAAGATACTTATCTTGGATTTTGGTTGTTAGAGGATACAATAGAAAATGCGTTTGATAATATTCCTAAAGAAGAACTGTCTAAAATGAAAAATAATTTAGGTGTATTTATAGAAAGTACTGAATTACAATCTGCAATAGAACATGCAGAAAATACAGATAAACAAACAGGATTTTATAATAATATATATCTATATTCAAATGTTAGACAGATGATATCTAATAAAGATACAAGTTCATTTGTAATGATAAAACTTTCTAATATGGATAATATTAATGAAAAATATGGTAGAAATGTAGGAAATACATTACTTATAAAAATAGCTAATGCTATAAAAGAAACTACTTCATCAGATACTTCCTTGATAAGATATAGTGGAGTAAGATTATTACTAGTTATACCAGACTCTAACGCAGAAAGTTGTATACCGCTGGTAGAAAGATTATTTAATAGATTTAAAAATGAATCAGAATATTGTAATGATGAACAAGTAAAAATTGAACCACAAGCTGTTATACGTACTATAAAAAGACAAAATAACATTGATAAAGAAATTAATAAAATGGTTTCTTATATAGATGGAATGAAAGAAGTTGATACAATAAAGATAATATAGAATATATTGAAAATTATTGTATATAATTATAAAAAGGAGTGATTTATATGGATCAAAATACAACAGTATTTACACCACAAAAGGACGAATCATTAAAAGTAAAAGAAATAATGGAACAAGTAGTAGTCGCACTAAAAGACAAAGGATATGAACCAGTAAGTCAAATTATAGGCTATATATTATCAGGTGACCCTACATATATAACATCTCATCAAAATGCTAGATCACTTATATGTAAGATTGAAAGAGATGATTTATTACAAGAAATGATAAGGAATTACTTGAATTTATAATGAAGAGAATACTTGGAATTGATTATGGCGATGTTAGAGTTGGACTTGCAGTTTCCGACACGCTTAGAATTACGGCTCAGGGCTTAGATAATCTTGTAATAAATAAGAGTGATAATAAATTTATAAAAGGTATTAGGAAAATTATAAAAGAGTATGATGTTGAAACTATTGTTATAGGTTACCCTAAAAATATGGATGGTACAATATCAGAGAAAGCACAAAAAATAGATACCCTTATTCCATTGATAGAAGATTTGGGAGTAAATGTCCATAAATGGGATGAAAGACTAACGACAGTATCTGCCTACAGAACTATGAAAGAACTTAATATATCACAGAAAAATAAAAACATTTATGCTGATAAATTGGCAGCTGTGTATATTTTAGAGGGATATTTGAATTTTTTGAATAATAGCGTAAAGTGACAAGAATAAAAAGTTATTATAAAAACAAAAAACGGAATATTATTTCCGTTTTTTGTTTGTGTTGCTAACATATAATCATTTGTTTTTTAAATATTCTCTGTACACTTCCCATTGATTCCTCTCAAAGAAAGCATCAATGATCTGTTGGTCATTAAAACTAAGTAAGTCATCTAAGACAGTCTGAACAGAAGTTAGTTCAGACAGTTGACCTATTTTAATTAGCGCCGTATGACGCATATAAAAATCGTCATATGTTAGATTACCAATTTTCTTAACTCTCTGTAATATCTTTAGTATTTTAAATATTGATTCTGGATTAGCTTTAGATAATAAAGAAAATAGACCAAGCCTGTTGTCTATAAGTATTTTTTCGTCTTTTTGTAATTCTAATATATTTTCTTTAAAACAAATTTTTACTTCTTCATTTGTAATTATAAACATTTCAGGTATATTCCTGAAATATTTATCTTATTAAGCAGAGTATAAAATTCTTTAATTGTAAATTCTTTCATAATTACTAACATTCCTTTCTTGCCTTCGCTACGCTACGTCTACGAAAGGCA
>CAOKPF010000077.1 GCA_948470565.1 uncultured Clostridium sp. | reverse complement strand
AACCTTGTCTATTTTCTTTAAATGTTTCTATATCTATATCTAATTTTTCTATTAGTACTCTTATGTTTCTTCTTACCGTTCTGTCTTCTATTTCTTCTTCAAATTCTTTTTTTACATATTTTATAATGTCTTTTACACTTAAAATATGATCTACATCTGAATACTTTTTTAGAACATCATAAATATAGATTATATTTCCTAAATTTGTATGTAGTTTATCTTTCATTTATTTTTCCTCTTTTATTGTAATTACTTATTCCTCTAGTAACTATTCTTCAAATACAGACTTCTCATACTCATCAAACAATTTTTTAATTTCATTGTATATTTTATATACCTTTTCTACTATGATTTCTGCTATTTTTTCTTTATCTTGTCCTATTATTTCTTCTTCTTTTATTGTTATTGTGGCAAATGTATTTTTCGTTCCAGTTACATTTATTTCTTCTTTTATTTTACTCTTTATAAATTTCTGAAACTTTATACGTTCTTCTCTATCTGTATTACAAAATAGTATTAACCTTACTGGTTTATTCCATGTTAATTCATATACTCCCCAATCGATTGCCATTCTCCAAATACCTTCTGATTTCGGTATTATTTTATTAGCTTTATCTATAAATTCTACATTTTTAATTATAAAATCTGTTCTTACTGCTTGAATTCCCATACCTTTAGGTCTTTTAATTCCTATTATATTCCCGTTTTCATCTCTACATTCTTGAATATTTATTTTTTTTAATTCATTTATCACTATATTGTAAAATTCTTTCCAATCTTGTTTTTTTATTTGTAATTTCCAATCATACGTTTTTAATTTTTCATTGTCAGCTATTATTTCACGATAATATTCTATAATCATATTTAATATCATATGGTTTGTATCTATTTTCAAAGCATTTAAAAAGCTTTGTGCATCTCTTAGTTTAAATTCTATATCTATATTTCCTATGTCTTTTTTTATATCCTGTTGTTCCATTTCATATTGTAATTCTTCAAACGGATATATATTACTGTTTTTAAACAATAGCACTATTATTTTTTTCCCGTTTTCTTTAACTCGATTCACATAATTTCTTAGTTGATTATCATGCAAAAATGTTCCTCTTTTATTCTCTATTATTATGTTATAACTCATTTTATCGGTTTCTATCTGTATAAATACATCTATTTTATAATGTTGTCTTATTATCTTTACTTCCTTTATTTCTTCATCTTTTTCTAAAATAAATTCTTTTATAAACTTTTCTCCTATTTCTTTTGTCTCTTTAAAGTGATAGCAATCTACAAGCCAAGCAACCGTTGCATCTTGTGATAATTCTTTTGTTGCATATTTAAAAATATTATTTTCCATTTTCATTTTCTCCTATAATTTTTTATCATTAATATTCATATAAACTATTTTTATACTATTTTATTCCTTTTTAGTCTGTTATTTTATAATATATCTTTCAACTTGTCCCATATTTTAACCATCGCATAAGTATCTAATTTGCAATAAGCTAAAAGTCCTTGTCTTATTTTTTCTTGCTCATCCTTTGTTTTTTTGTCAAGTGTTGCAAATACACTCATTGCCTCTCCTCCATTGTGTACTAATGGTAAATTATGATAATCAAGTTCTGGATCATCTGGAAATAATGCTGGTAAAACATATTTAATTGAATATGAACCTTGCATTTCTTTACAATAATACATTCTATCTACAAAAGGAATCATTAGGTCTTTTATATTATTATGTATTATTAATAAATCTTCTCTTAAATCTTCATATAATTCTGCTAAGTTTTTTATTACCATCTTTTCAAATTGCATATTATATGCTAATACACAAGCATTTTTTGGAATATCATTTACTAACTTTTCAGCTAGTTTTCTTCTTGGATCAATTCCTGCCTCTGCTAAAAATTCTTTATGTTTTAGTTCTCCCTTTTCATTTTCTATATAATGTAAAGAATATTGAAAAGGAATTTGCATATATGGTCTTATTCCATCATATTTTGGAATTGGTTGTTGGAATGTTTCAAAATCCAAAAAGTATAATGGATAGTATAAATTTTTCATAAAAGCTCTAATTTTTTCTTTATCTATTACAGGCTCTTTATTTAATTCTTCAAATTCTACTTGTTGCTTAAACTTCCAGTCTATATCTTGATTTAATAAATCTTTAAATGTATAAATACCTTTCTTATATAAATTAAGTTTTTGGTCTTTTCTCATTCTTCTAATTTTGAATACATTATTTTCTGGTAGATTTCTTGTACAATAATTCCAGTATTCACAATTATATGGATTAAAACAATGTTTTCCAATATCTTGTATTGGCTCGCTTTCTTGTTCCATATATTTATTAATTTCTTTGATTTTTTCTTTGATTTCTTCTTGTTTTGAAAATGCAATTTCTGTTACATCTTCTATATTAAACAGCTTGTCTAATTCAAGTTCTCCATTTCTTACATATTGATTGTTAATGTACACTATGCTTGCTTTCTTCACTTTATATCCTAAATTAAGAAGTATATATACTTGATACGAAATATCGTCCAAATAAATATCGTTTATTGAAGTTGAACTTTTTACTTCATATATTTCTATTCCATCTACATCGTTTTTTAAAATATCTACACTACAAAAATTTTTATCATAATCAAAAGAGGCTTCTGTAATAATATTAGGCTTTTTTTCTATATATTCTTTTGTTTGTTCTATCATTTTAGACAAATCACTTTGATATTCAATATTTATATATTCTCCAAATAGTTGTCTTGCAAGTTCTCCTACTTCTGTTCCATTCTCTAAAACAGCCTCACTTGCTGTTTCTTCAGCACATTCTGGCTTGTATTTATTTAACCATAGTATTTTATTGCATTGTTTTGCTTTGCAGTATTTAGATTTAGATAAATGTACCTTCTCCATATAATCACTTTCTTTCATTTCATATTTTTTTATTTTACCAAACTTTATATATTCCGTCCACTATTTCGGTCATAAAATGTATCTATACTTTTAAAACCACATTTATTTTTCCTTTTACATATTATCATAAAGGACAAGCAATTTTCAACTTAATTACTTACTCTACTTATTGTAAGTTATCGAGATGATTATAACATAAAAGACAGATAAATTTCAATTTTCTGCCTTTACTAAAATATTAATATTTTATACTTTTAAATTCCAAACATACCTGTTATTGGATCTTTAAGCAATGCAATATGAGGTGGAAAAAAGGTAAAAACTACGAAGCTCAAATATAATACTAATAAAACTATAATAGGTACTAATTTATTGCAAGAAGATTGTGATTTCATTTTTTGATAAGCCACATATTGTCCTAATGCCACTGCTATAAAAAAACTACCAATATCCACAATAGCAAAGTTTGTTCCTATTATTCCAGTATATGTATAGAAAAATATTACTACAAAAGACATAGATAATATGATTCCTATCACTTTAGAACATAAATAATTAGGTATAACTTTTCCTTTATAAAAATACCCTATAATTGTACTTATTAGCATTGGAAAAAATAATAATTTTAAATGTTCCCATATACTTTCATTTACAGCACTAAATGTACCTATCAATGAATTGTTATTAGACCATCCAAAAGTAAAATGTAAAAGTGTTCCTACTACCATTATAAAAATAGTACTTATTATTTCAAATTTTAGAATAGAACTCTTTTTAGTCATATATCATTCCTCTTTGTATGTATATATGCTTAAAAGTTTTAATATGTTACTAAAAAAATATAGACTAATCTAATTATTAGATTAATCTATCATTTTTTATTCATGTTCTGCATCAGCTTTTGTTTTATGAATCGTTCCTTTTGGATGATTTGGTGGTGCATATATTGAGTATAATTTAATTGGTACATTTCCTATATTGGTAAGATTATGCCATTTTCCTGCTGGAATTATAATAGCAAAATCATCATATACTTTTCTTTCAAAGTTTAGATTGTTTTTATCATTCCCCATTTGAACTAGTCCATATCCTTGTTCGATTCGTATAAACTGATCTACATCTGGGTGCATTTCTAACCCTATGCTTTCTCCTACATTGATACTCATTAAGGTAACTTGTAAACGCTTTCCTGTCCATAAGGCTGTACGAAAATTATTATTTTGCATTGTTGCTTCATTTATATTAATAACAAATGGTTCTGGTCCATAATCTCTTATATAATTTGGATTCATATTATAGTAATTCATATAGTCATAAGGATTATAATAATTACCATAGCTATTTCCATACATATCATTTGAATTATACATTTTCTAACATTCCTTTCATATATTATATACTATAATATATGAAATTTAGCTATAATGAGTGTCCTTTTCTGTAATGCTTATTTGATTTTTACACCAATTAAATATAGTAAATCTGTTGCTTGAAATTGGTCTATTATTGCACCTTTAATATCTTCTATTGAAATTGCAATACCTTCTATTTTACTACTTGATAAATCAATTCCTTTTAGACTTGTTTTAAAAAATCTTGCTCCAGTTAAATCGCTATTCTCAAAATAAAGATTCTTTATTTTAGTTTCTTGAAAGTAACTACTTTTTAATCCTGTATTTTTAAATAAGATATTTTCTATACTAGCCATTGATAAGTTCATATAGCTTGCATTTGTTTCTATAAATGCTACATTATATAATCTATCTTCTGCAAAATTGCACCCAGACACTTTACAATTATTAAATTCGCACCTAATAAAAGATGTTTCTAAAAATTCTGTATTAGAAAAATTGCATTGTTCAAATACTACATCTCTAAATGTTATTTTTTCTAATGTTCCATTTTGCATACAAATATTATTAAATTTACAATGATCAAATTCAATTTCATATAATTTTATATTATTACATTCTTCATTTTCAAAATTACAATAATTAATTTTTTCATCTTCTTTAATGTGAACTAAATACTTATTTTCTAATTCTTGAATATGAAGATTTTGTGGTTTTAAAATGTTCATCTATTTTCACTCCTATAGCATATATTTCTATTCTAATACTAATGCTTTTTTAGGGCAAAAGTTTGAACATTTACCACATCTTATACACTTATTATAATCTATTTTAGGTGCTTCAAAATCTTTTTGAGATAATGCTCCAACTGGACAAACATTTACAGCTGGGCATTTATGATTTTGTGGACAATTATCTATTATTATTTTTAATTTTCTTTCCATAAATAAATTCCTTTCTAATTTTTACTTGTTCCCTGAACATCCATGTTTATCTTCATTACATTTGTGTTCATTGCAAGAATGTTCATTATGTTCGTGATGTTCACAATGTATATTTTCATCATATTTTAAATTTCCATTTAATAAATCTTTTACTGCACTATCTGCACTTCCTAAAACGCCTCCATAATATCTTATGTTAGCTTTTTCTAATTCTTCTTTAGCACCAACACCAATACCTCCGCATATTAGTATTTTAACTCTATTGTTAGAAAGAAGCTCTACTAATGCTCCATGTCCACTTTCATTAACTTCTAATATTCTTTCTTCTTTAATGTTATTGTCTTGAATATTATATATCTTTAATTGTTTTGTATGACCGAAATGTTGAAAAACACTTCCATTTTCATAAGTTACAGCAACTATCATTTGATTTTCCTCCTAATTCTTTGTTTAAATTTCTTTAATTACTTTACAAGGATTTCCTACTGCAACAACATTTGATGGTATATCTTTTGTAACAACACTTCCTGCACCTATTACAGCATTATCTCCTATTGTAACACCAGGCATTACACAAACATTTCCTCCAATCCATACATCATTACCAATCTTTATTGGTTTTGCAAATTCTGCTTTTCTTCTTGTTTCTTTATCTATTGGATGTCCTGATGTGTAAAATCCACTATTAGGTCCAATTTGAACATTGTTTCCAAAAGTTACTTTGTTTGCATCTAATATAACTAAATTATGATTTGCATAAAAATTTTCTCCAATTTCAATATTAAATCCATAATCGCAATAAAAGTTTGGCATTATCATAAATTCGTTTCCTGTCTTTAAAAAAAGTTCTTTTATTATTTCATTTCTTTTTTCTATATCTTTAACATCTAAATTATTATATTGATTACATAGCTTTTTAGCTTTAATTAATTCATCTACTAATTGTTTATCACTTGAATCATATAATTCTCCTGCTAACATTTTCTCCTTTTCTGTCATAAAAATTTCCTCCAATCATAACAAAAAATTACTAGTTATCGCTCTAGTTAATATTCTAATTCATTAAAAAGTCTAGTATATTCATTGCTGCTTCTGTTCCAGCTTTGTATAGTTCTGTATTTCCACTCTGACATAATTCTCACTCACTTTCCTATAATTCATATATATTTGCTTTCAATAATAATTTTTGTATTCGTGTTTTATCATTTAAGGATATTTCCCATGTACTGCCTGTTATGCTTCTTTTTATCGTATATTCACAAGATGGTTCTCCTAATAATTTATTTAATTGTCGTTGTAAATTTACTTTGTTTGTATATACTGATAGCTTATTTTCAGCATACAACACATTTATTGTTGTTTCTGTTTCTGACTTATTTGGTTCTTTATATATTTTTCCCATAACATTCTCCGATTCTATTTTTATCTTTTTTTCTTTTGTGAATGTTACTTATTATTAATTTATAACTTCATCTGCCAAATTTTCTATAAGCTATTTTTTAAGCTTAATCCTAAAAATTGTAGCTCTTTATTAATTTCTTTTATTTCAAAATTCTCAAATCCGTATTTTTTTAAATCTGTACTTGTTTTATTTGATAATTGACCTAATGTTTTTACATTGTCATTTCTTAATTTATTTAAATTTTCTTCACTAATAAATTCAAATCTTTCTATTGATTGTTTTTTATACTTTTCTTCTATTCTTTCCATCCTTTTAATTCTCCTTAATAGCTATTAATAATTCGTTTGGCTGCACTTTCATTCTTGCTTCATTATACATAAATTGTTGGTCCTGAAAATATACTGTATATCTCATATTATTTAATTTGTTTTTTGCTAAGCCTAAAAATTCGCTTTCTTGTTGATTACTTACTTTATTTTTCACCATTACTTCATAAAATGTAAATCTTAAAAATTTCTCATCTATTTCTAATTTTTCTTCTATCAATTTGTCTATTAAGCACATTAATTCTTTTTCTGTTAGTTTTTCCATGTATATCACTCCTAAATTCTCATACATTCTATCATAAAATTTCTAAAAATCATAGTATTTTAAAGAACTATCTAATATTTTTCGATTTTTATTGACAAAAATTTATATCTTTGTTACATTATCTTTAACACAAATGATGGTATTTTACCCAAGGAAGGAGGGATTATTCATGAATAAAGGCGAATTAGTAAATGCAATTTCTGAAAAAACACAAGTTTCAAAAAAAGCTGCTGAAGTTTCTTTAAATGCTTTAACAGAAATCATAGCTGAAGAACTTAAAAAAGGTGGAAAAGTCCAATTAGTTGGATTTGGTACTTTTGAAACTAGAAAAAGAGCAGCAAGAAAAGGTAGAAACCCACAGACTAAAGAAGAAATTAAAATACCTGCATCTATTGCTCCAGCTTTTAAACCAGGAAAAGCTCTAAAAGATTTAATTAATAAATAAAACGAAAAAAGGACAGATTTTTAGATTTCTGCCCTTTTAATATACCTATTTAATTTTTATTTTTAATTACTGTATTTGCTTCCTTCCATTGTTCTTTTGTAATAATTGGTTCAACTTTTATTTGTTTTGCAACTTCTTCTTTTAGTGTAGCTGTATATGTTGCACCACTTAATAATTCTTTAATTTCTTTAATACTAGTTTTGTCTATACCTTGTTTTAGTATATCATACTCTTGTTGTATCTTTTTAATATTATTAATAATTTTAATTACTTGTTCTACATTATCTACAAAAACTTCAGACATTGTACTATTTACATCCTGTTTTATTCTTCCTTGTAATTCTTTTAATGATTCTATTATTTTTTCACAAGTAGTAGAATCTTGTAAAATTACTTCTATGTTAATGTCGTTGCATATATGATTTGAATAATACAAATCCTCGTCTTCAGTATAATCTAATATTGAATCTAAGATTTTCTCTAATTTTATTTTAACAATATCACATATGCTTTTTCCAAGAATCATATCTGAAATTTCATAATCTCTAAATCCATAAATGTATAGATTATATATTGCTCTTATTTGATCATCAGTAAATTTATTATTTTTCATGAATCTATAGCCTTCCTTTCTTCCAATAAATGTATATCACATATTATATCTGTATGCAAGTTATATTTTACTATAGCATTCATCTAATATTTTATTTTTCTCTGCCTCTGTTAATTCTCTATCTAGTTCAGTTTGCTTTTCAAATATTGCTTTACTAGACATTTCAATTAAAACTTCAACTTTTGGAGCTAACAACCTTCCTATTTTCTTTTCTTTCTTTTCGTAGTAAGTTTCGTATGCTACAATAGTTACAGCTACTGCCAAAATAATAGCTAAAATTATATTTTCCATTTTTCATCATCCTTTCTCATTTTTTATCTATTATAAAATTTTCAAAACATCTTTTTCAATCTGAGAAAAAATTTTAGTTAATTTTATCTATAATTTGAATAGGATATTTACATATGAGAACTTCTTTTGTAAAATTTATTAGGTTCTTATCATACTCCTCGTTTTCTAATACTATGATAATTTTATCTGCCTTTGAATAATCTTTTAATCTTTTAAAAACTGTTTCCTGCTCTATTTTCCTTACTACTGCTATATCGCATATTTGATTATCTGTAGTTACTGTTGTAAAGATAACAGGAAAATTTTTGCTATATCCACAATCTTTTATTTCATTTTTTATAAGTCTTATAACATCTAATGCAACTGCTGTTCTTACATCTACTTTCTTTATTTTGTGATGCAGCAATTTAGTTTTATCATCTAATACAATGAAATTAGAAGCAATTAAATAGCTAATATCTTGAGATGAGCAACCTGTAAATTCTATCAATTGTTCTTGAGTACAACTCTTAAATTTACTTAAAAATTGCATTACATTATTTTGATTCTTAGTCATTTACAGCTTCCCTCCTTACAGTTTTTATAAGTGAACTATAAATTTTTCTTTTCTCTGGTATTATCTTCTTTACCTTTACAATAATAGTATCTCCAGGAAGTGGTGGTATTTCTAGCCACACTGGAAGTGTGGCCATTGTGTCTATCCCTTGTTTTAAAGATGCAAATACACCGATTATCAGAAAACCCTGTTACTGTTGCTAAATATTCGCCTCCTTCAGTAAAAGTCTTTCTAACATTTTTATATGGATCTTCTGTTGTTTCCTTATGAGATATTTTTAAAATACCCTTTTCTGTATCAATTTCTTTTATCTTCACTTTTATTTTATCTCCTACTTGATATAAATTGTTTAGATTTGCAACATAACCATATTCTAAATCAGAAATTTTTAATTTTATATCTGTTCCTAAACATTCTACTGTTATATATTTGTTCCAAACAGATATTACTTTTGCATAAACAACATCTCCT
>CAOKPF010000076.1 GCA_948470565.1 uncultured Clostridium sp. | reverse complement strand
ACAAGAAAGATGATACAACAGATGACAACAAGAAAGATGATACAACAGATGACAACAAGAAAGATGATACAACAGATGACAAAGAATTTGATGAACCTACACCAGAACCAAAACAGGCACCTCAGGTAACAATTACCCGTAAGGGTAATAAAGAACTTTCAGAAAATGATGAATTTGTTATTGAGGCACTTGCTTGGGATCGCAAAGAATTAACAGCGTATGAAATTACTAAAGATGATATTGTCGCAAAAGGTGCAGAGATAGTTTCGGTAGAAAAAGCCTCTGAAACACAGATTAATATTACTTTAAAGGCTAAAAAATCTGGAGAAATTCGGATTAAGGCTGGAGTTGCAGAAAATAAAGCTTCTCTTAAATCAGAAGCATCCAATACATTGTTCTTCGATGTAAAGGAAACCGAAAGGGAAGCTGAAGAAACAAAGGAAAGAGTTGTTATTCTTTCTGGAGATATAACAATTGTTAATGGTAGTACAACTACTGTTGCAGTTGAGAGTAACATTAAATTTAGCGCTTCTGATGTTAAGTTTCATGGTTTGACATCTGGTGCAAAAGTTACAGAAGTAAATCAGGTGTCTGATAAAAAAGCAACAGCAAAATTTACAGCAACTGAAGTTGGTAGTTATGCATTTAATGCTGTAATTGATAGTGTTACTAGCAATGAATGTATTATCATGGTAACACCAAAATCACTTGCAGAAACTGAAGAGACAAAGGAAAATGGAACAGAAGCTACAAGTGGAAAAGATACAGAAATTACTGAAGATAAGAAAGAAGATAACAAATCTGATGATAAAACTGTTGAAAACGAAAAAGAGGAAACAGCAGACAACAGTTCTAAAGATAATGTAGAAAATGATGAAAAAGACGAAACAGATAAAGAAGATGGCAATAAGAACAATGCAGACAATAAAGATACTGAAGATGAAGACTACTCTGTTGATGTTGAGGCACCAACGGAACCATCAGATGAAGAGATTGTGTGGGAGTAGCAATATTTTTGTAACTATTAACCAATTAGTGTAACTCATAAATCTATTTTTTGTAACTATTAACCAATGGCTGTAACCCATAAACTTGTTTTTAGTAACTTGTAAACTTTGTTTTTTATTGACACTAGTAATGTATGCCTCCGTGTATACAGCAAACAACGAAATTAAGCTGACGAGCTCTTTTGTTGATACCTGCCTAGGGATTAGGTAAAACTTAAACATCTACTCTATGTAATTGACCGGGAAATGAGTATTTGTTTGAGAGAAAGGACATAGACCTTAGCAGGTATTAGTGAAAAGAAAGCGCGCGCTTTTCACACTATGTTCTTTCGATAGGAATTCAATTAATTGAATTTGGTACGCCAGTTTCTACTGTATTAGCTTCGACTAGTACAGTAACTATTGGAATACCTCAAAAAATAGAGTCAAATTTGGCTCTTTTTTTGATCTATTTTTGCTTTATTTAATGTGAGCAATAATTTACATTTTTTTCTTTTAATATATTCCAATTTTTATATTTTAATTAATTTTATATTTTTTCTTAATATTATATATGTAATTTCATTTTGTCGAAAATCCTGAAAAAAACTTGAAAAATATCATATTGTGTAATATAATAAAATTATCGAAGGGAGAAGATAATATGATTTATTCAAAAGATGTTGAAAAAATGTGCTATGTCAGAAAAGGCGTAGATCATGGACCAGCTCCAATTCCAGAAGAGGGAAAATGGATTAAGTCAAAAGAAATAAAAGATATATCAGGATTAACACACGGAATAGGTTGGTGTGCACCTCAACAAGGTGCTTGTAAATTAACTTTGAATGTAAAAGAGGGAATAATACAAGAAGCTTTGGTTGAAACAATTGGTTGTTCAGGTATGACGCATTCAGCTGCAATGGCAGGTGAAATTTTAGTAGGCAAAACAATACTTGAAGCATTAAATACTGATTTAGTATGTGACGCTATAAATACTGCTATGAGAGAATTATTTTTGCAAATAGTATATGGTAGAACACAATCTGCATTTTCAGAAGGAGGTCTTCCAGTAGGTGCAGGACTTGAAGATTTAGGAAAAGGACATAGAAGTCAAGTAGGAACTATTTATAGTACTCTTTCAAAGGGACCTAGATATCTTGAATTGGCAGAGGGATATATTGTAGAAATAGGGCTTGATAAAGACGATCAAATTATAGGGTATAAGTATGTAAATTTAGGTAAAATGATGGATAATATAAAAGAGGGAATTGAGCCTATGGAAGCAATTGAAAAAGCAAGTGGAAAATATGGAAGATTTGATGAAGCTGTAAAGAAGATTGATCCAAGAGAAGAATAAAATTATTTTTAAGTAAATAAAAATTTTTAATCTTGGAATTTGTATATAATAAAAAGGAGGAAAATTTAATGGCAGTTACATTTGAAAGTTATGAAAGAAGAATTGAGCAAATAAAGCCAATAATGAAAAAATATGGAATAAAAGATTTCGAAGATGCACTTAAAATATGTACAGATAAAGGATTTAATCCTTATGAAATTGTAAAAGGAGTACAACCAATCTGCTTTGAAAATGCGGCATGGGCATATACACTTGGTGCAGCAATAGCTATAAAAAAAGGTTGTAAAAAAGCCGCAGATGCAGCAAAATCAATAGGGGAGGGATTGCAAGCATTTTGTATACCTGGTTCCGTTGCTGATGATAGAAAGGTAGGACTTGGACATGGAAATTTAGCAGCTATGTTACTTTCTGAGGAAACAAAGTGCTTTGCATTTTTAGCAGGTCATGAATCTTTTGCAGCAGCAGAGGGAGCAATTGGAATTGCAAAGTCTGCTAATAAGGTTAGAAAAGAGCCATTAAGGGTAATATTAAACGGACTTGGAAAGGATGCAGCACAAGTAATTTCAAGGATAAATGGTTTTACATATGTAAAAACAGAATTTGACTTTTTCAAAAGTGAAGTAAAGGTATTAGAGGAAATTGCTTATTCTGATGGAGAAAGAGCAAAAGTTAGATGTTATGGAGCAAACGATGTTAGAGAAGGTGTAGCTATAATGCATATGGAAGGAGTAGATGTATCAATAACTGGTAATTCTACAAATCCTACTAGATTTCAGCATCCAGTTGCTGGCACATACAAAAAAGAATGTATTGAACAAGGTAAAAAATATTTCTCTGTTGCATCTGGTGGTGGAACAGGTAGAACATTGCACCCAGACAATATGGCAGCAGGTCCAGCTTCTTATGGTATGACAGATACAATGGGAAGAATGCACTCAGATGCGCAATTTGCAGGTTCTTCATCAGTTCCAGCACACGTTGAAATGATGGGACTTATTGGTATGGGAAATAACCCTATGGTAGGTGCTACGGTAGCAGTTGCAGTAGCAGTAGAAGAGGCAATGAAGTAGTTGTATATAAAAATTATGAGATAAAAGTGAAAAGTGAACAATTCAAAATATGTATTGTTTACTTTTCATTTTTAATACCATTGTTCTAATTTGTACAAGAATATAGATTATAAATTTACCTTATGTTGATATTAAAATTCTTTAAAATCATTGAAATTTGGACTAAAATTTGATAAAATATATAGTATCAAAAAAGGAGATAATAAGGTGTATAGTAAAGATATATGTAGAAGATATTTAACAAATAATGGACAAGTACGTGTAACTGTAATAATAGCAACAAGTATGGTAACAGATGCTAGAAATATACATAATTTATCTAATGTTGCAACAGCAGCACTTGGTAGAACAATGATGGTAACTACAATGATGGCTGATATGCTAAAGGATACAGATAATATGCTAACTGTTCAAATAAGGGGAGATGGTCCACTTGGAAATATTATTGTATGTTCAAATAACAGTTTGAATACTAAAGGGTATGTACAAAATCCACAAGTAGAGTTAGAACTTAATAAAAATGGTAAATTAGATGTTGCAAAAGCGGTTGGAAAAGGTAGTTTAAATATTGTAAAAGATATTGGTCTTAAAAATCCATATATTGGTTATTCAGAACTTATTTCTTCTGAAATTGCTCAAGATTTTGCGTATTATTTTGTAACATCTGAGCAAACTCCATCAGTAGTATCACTAGGAGTAAATATATCAAAGCAATTAGAAGTTGAAATTGCAGCTGGATATATTATTCAGCCGTTACCAGAATGTGAAGAAAAAGTAATAGATTTAATAGAAAATATCAATTTGAATATTTCCAGTGTTACAAATCTTGCAATGGATTTAGGAGATATAGATGAAATTGTAAAATTTATAACTGGTGACAATAATATAAAACTTATTAGTGAAAAGTCACCTTGTTATAAATGTGACTGTAATTATGATAGAGTGGATAGAACTATAATAGCTATTGGAAAAAATGAGGCTATAAAAATAGCTAATGAAAATAATGGGAAGATAGAAGTAAATTGCCATTTTTGTAATAAAACTTATGAGTATGATGTGGAAAGAATAAATGGATTATTTACTAAATAAATGTAATTTTTTATTTTAATAATCAAGGAGTTAAAATGGAGTATATTGTAAATAGTGAAAATGTAGGACAAAGATTAGATGTATATGTTTCCAATTTAGATACAAGTAAAACTAGAAGTTATATAAAAAATTTAATTGAAGATGGAAAAATTACAGTAAATGGTAAGTGTGTTAAAGCAGGCTATAGTTTAAGAGAAAATGACAAGGTAAATGTTGAAATTGTAAAAGAAAAAATTATAGAGGCATTACCTGAAAATATTGATTTGGATATAATTTATGAAGATAATGATATTATTATTGTAAATAAACCAAAGGGAATGGTTGTACATCCTGCAAATGGTAATATTAACGGTACTATGGTAAATTCGCTTATGTATTCACATAAAGATAAATTATCTTCTATAAATGGTACAATAAGACCAGGAATAGTACATAGAATTGATAAAGATACAAGTGGTATATTAGTTGTAGCCAAAAATGATAATGCACATAAAAACTTATCAGAACAATTTAAAGTACATAGCATTAATAGAAAGTATGTAGCATTAGTTAAGGGAATAATTAAAGAAGATGAAATGACAATAAATTTACCTATTGGAAGAAGTACTAAAGATAGAAAGAAAATGGCAGTGAAGTATAAAAATTCACGAAATGCTATTACTCATATAAAAGTAGATAAGAGATACTATAATTCTAATTTAACACTTGTAGAAGCTACACTGGAAACTGGTAGGACACATCAAATTAGAGTACATCTGTCATATATAGGGCATCCACTACTTGGTGATGAAGTGTATGGAAAAAAAGATAATAGATTTAAGGTAGAAGGTCAGATGTTACATGCAAAAATTTTAGGAATTAGCCACCCATCAACGGGAAAATATATGGAATTTGAAAGCAAACTTCCAGATGAATACTTAGAGTTATTAGAGAAGTTGGATAAAATTGAAAACTAAAAACAAAGCCAGTTATACTGACTTTGTAAAATATATATGAACATAGTACTATGATAATATATAATATGATAAAATTATATATTTGTGAATTAAGAAGGAAGAAAATATGAGAATAAATAAATACATTGCAAGTTGTGGAATTTGTTCAAGGCGAAAAGCAGAAGAACTAATTATTTCTGGAAAAGTAAAAGTAAATGGAAAAATAGAAACAGATTTATCTTCGCAAATTGAGCCAAATGATGTAGTATTAGTAAATAATAAAGTGGTAAAGTTAGAAGAACAAAAGATATATATAATGCTAAATAAGCCTAAAGGATATATTACTACTAATATTGAACAATTTTCAAGAGCTTGTACAAAAGATTTAATTAATGAAGATATTAGAGTTTTTCCAATTGGAAGATTAGATATGTATACAGAAGGATTATTGTTATTTACTAATGATGGTGAGTTTGCAAATAAATTAATGCATCCTAGTAATAAAATTGAAAAAACATATATAGTGAAGTATAAGGAAAATGTAAGTAGTGAACAGATTAAAAAATTACAATTGGGTGTTGATATTGGAGGGTATGTTACTAAGCCTGCAAAAGCAGAACTTATTGGAAATAATAAAATTAAGATAAAAATAAGTGAAGGAAAAAACAGACAAGTAAGGAAAATGTGTGAAGCTACTGGAATTGAACTATCAAGTCTTAAAAGAACAATGATAGGAAGTTTGGAACTTGGAAGTTTAGCCGTTGGAAAGTATAAAATATTGAGTAAAAAAGAGATAAATAGAGTATTTGAATAATTAAAAAAAATTTTTTAAATAAAATTATAGATAAAATGGGTTAGACATGATATAATATAGATAGTTATTTGATTGAGGTGAGAGTATATGGATAATAAGAACATTTTAATAGTAGATGATGAACAAGTTATAGTAGATATGTTAAAATTTAATTTAGAGAAGGAAGGATTTAGCACAATAGTTGCTTATGATGGTGAAGAGGCTATAAGAGTAGCTTTAGAAACTAAACCTGACTTGATTTTATTAGATTTAATGTTACCTAAAATAGATGGTTTTAATGTATGTAAAGAACTTAGAAAAAAATTAATATGTCCTATACTAATGGTAACAGCAAAGGAAGATGTAGTAGATAAAATAATAGGACTTGAAATAGGTGCAGATGATTATATAACAAAACCTTTTGTTGTAAGAGAAGTTGTGGCAAGGGTTAAAGCTAATTTGAGAAAATACACATTACCAATAGAGGAAAAGAAAAGAGAACTGGAAAAAGGTAGACTTAGAATAAAGGATATGATTATAGATTCAGAAAGATATGTTGCAATAATAGATGACAAAAATATACCTTTAACTGTTAAAGAATTTGAGATATTAAAAATGCTTGCATTATCTCCTAATCAAGTTTTTACAAGAGAGCAAATTTTAAGATCAGTATGGGGATATGACTTCTACGGTGATGCTAGGACTGTTGATGTTGCTATAAGACGTTTAAGAGAAAAAATAGAAGTTAGTACATCAGAACCTAAATATGTTCAAACAAGAAGAGGTATGGGATATTATGTAACAGAAGAATAATGAGGAAAAAGTATGAGAAAATCAATACAAAATAGTATAATTTTATTTGTAATATTAGTAGTAGTTATAGTCTATATAACTACTATAATTCTAGCTTCGGTAGTTATTGATATACATAACATTTTTAACATAGTTAATATTTCAATACTTAGTGTATTTGTTTTAATTTCGGCTATATTTTCTAATTTGTTATCCAGAATAATGACAGTGCCTTTAAAGAAGATTGAAAAGAGTATGAAAACTGTCGCTGAGGGAAAAATACCAGAAACGAGTAAATTAAATGAGTATATAAAATTTAGTGAGCTTAGTGAGTTTATTGATGCATATACTTCAATGATGGAAGTAATTAAGAAAAATCATTTTGATTTAAATAGTCAGGATAGTAAAACTGAAATAATAATAGAGCATATGGCTGATGGCGTTGTAGCTTTTTCAGTAACAGGACATGTTGTTCATATGAATAAATCAGCAATGAGGTTATTAGGGCTTACTTCTAATGAGGATACGTTTAGCAAGATTAGCAGTAAACTTAATATTGAGGCGGATTTTGATAAAATCATGTATCTTCCTAATTTTAAAAGTATTGAAACTAAAACAACATTAGAGGATAGTATAATAAATTTAGTTTTTGCTCCTTTTTTTAGTGATAATTTAACACCAATGGGGGTAATTATGGTTATACGTGATGTAACAGAGAACATGAGACTTGATAATATGAGAAAAGAGTTTGTGGCTAATGTTTCTCATGAATTAAAAACACCACTAACTTCTATAAAGGGATATTCAGAAACAATAATGAATGGAGATTTAACTTATCAAGAGACATTAAGATTTTCTAGGGTAATTAATCAGGAAGCTAATAGAATGGATAGATTAGTAAGAGATTTATTACAGCTTTCTAGATTTGATTCAAAAAAAGTTACATGGAAGAAAGTGCAATTTTCACTTAATGATTTAGCAAGAAATGTATGTGAAAAAATGAAATATTCTGCAAGAGAAAAAAATCATAATCTTGAATATGTGGTTGCAGGAAAACCACCTGAGGTTTACGCTGATAGGGATTCCATAGAACAAGTTATAATGAATATTATTAGTAATAGTATAAAATATACACCTGAGGGTGGAGAAATTAGAGTATATGTAGGTACTGTAAATGACAGTGCATATATAAAATTTGTTGATAATGGAATTGGTATACCTGAAAAGGATTTAAGAAGAATTTTTGAAAGATTTTATAGAGTTGATAAAGCAAGGTCAAGAAAAATGGGTGGTACTGGTCTTGGACTTGCAATAGTAAAAGAAATTATAGATGGAAATAATGGAACTATTGATATAAATAGTACAGTAAACGTTGGAACAGAGGTTGTTGTAACTTTACCAACTAAAAAAACTATGTAAATATAGTAAAAATGTATATAATATGATAAATGTATATTTATAGATTTTTAGTGTGAAAAATTATTAGTAGTGTAATTTATGATAAAATAATATATTTGATATAGAAATATTTAAGGAGAGAATTATGAAAATATCTATTAATACAATGCAAAAATTGTCAAAGATAAAAAATTCTGTATATGATGCTATAAAAATAGAATATTTGTATCATTCAAATAAACTTGAGGGAAGTACCTTTAGTAAAGAAAATTTAATTGATTTACTAGAGCAAAGGCAAGTAAATGGAGAACATTTTTTAGATGATGTGATAGAAACTAAAAATTCATTAGAATTATTTGATAATGTAATAAATACTTTAAATGATAAGTTTGATAAGTATTTACTATGGGAATGGCATAGAATATTAAAAAAAGGAACTGTAGATGATGAAATTGATAATATTGGAAAATGGAAAAAGTATGCTAATCGACTTTCAAAAGTAGAACTGAATTTATGCGAACCACATTTAGTTGAAAATAGTATTTTTAATTTATTTGCAGATTGGACTGAAAGCCAAAAAGATATATATGATATAGCTAATTTTCACCAAAAGTTTGAAAAGATACATCCATTTCAGGATGGAAATGGAAGAATTGGTAGATTTATTATTTTAAGACAATGTATAGAAAATTCTATCGATTTAATTGGTATTGATGATGAATATAACAAGGAATATAAAGAGGCGTTATATAAATCTCAGACAACAAATAATATAGAGGATTTAGTAAAGATTTTTGAAAAATGTCAGTTAAGACTTGATGAAAAATTAGTTAAATTTATTCCAACAATAAAGCAAGTGTCAGATGAATATAATTAAAGTTGTTTTGTTGTTGTTACTCTGGGAGGAAAATAAATGATTGATTTTACAAAATATACAGAAGAACTCAATAGATATAAAGGCTCAGAGAAAAAGAAAACATTGGTATATAGTGGTAATAAATATTTAGTAAAGTTTCCAGATCCTATAATAGAAAAAAATAAAAATATATCATATATTAATAATGCATTTTCAGAATATATAGGAAGTAATATTTTTAAAATGTGCGGTTTTGAAACACAAAATGTAATTTTAGGAAAATATGTATATAATGGAAATGAAAAAATAGTATGCGCTTGTGAAGATTTTATTAGTGATAATATGATTTTGTATGAGTTTGAAAATCTTGTTTTAAGTTCTAATCTTAATAAAAAAATTGGAACTGAGTTAGTAGATATTATGAAAATAATAGAAGAAAGCAAGCTTATAGATACAAATAATGTAAAAGAGAAGTTTTGGGATATGTTTATAATAGATAGTTTAATTGGAAATACAGATAGACATAATGGTAATTGGGGATTTCTAGTTGATAATGTGGATAACAAGATGAAATTTTCTCCTATATATGATTGTGGCTCTTGTTTAAATCCTATGCTTAGTGACGAGCAAATTAAAAAATTAGATAAAAGTGAAATGAAAAATTTAGCTATAAATTGTTATTCTTGCATAAAAGAAAATGGGAAAAAGATAAGGGACGTTCCATAAATAAATGTTACAATTTTTATGTAGACTTAAAATT
>CAOKPF010000075.1 GCA_948470565.1 uncultured Clostridium sp. | reverse complement strand
AGCATTTTTAATGCTTGCAAAGATTTTTTATTAAAAAAAGTGTTTAAGACCCGAGCATTTGTAAGTATTTTCATATTTGAACCGCCAACTTCCTTTCTTATTTTTAGATATATAATTATTACAATAATAACTATAGCTAAAATAATTCCAAAACATGCTCCAAGTAAACTAATTAAAAAATTCATTATATCACCATAATAATATCATAAAAAGAGAAAAAAATAAATATATTCTAATAAAATGTTTACATATCATAAAAATTATGGTAAAATAATATTACTTGTAAATATGTATCCGATTTATATTAAGAAAGGAGAAAATATGAAGAATATGTTAAAAAAATTTTTTATATTTATTGCCATTGTGATATCTGGAGTGACAATTGGAGAATTTATTATTTTTTATTTAAAGAGAAATAATAATTGTAGTAGTTCAAACGAGGTTACTGTTCAAAGTAGTGCGTATAGTGAAGTATGTTATGACTAATTTTTAAAAAGAAAGGAAATTGCATTATGGAAAAATTAAAGCTTCAAAAATATGCATATATTGCATTAATAGTTATGGGTATGGTTGTTATAGTTCAAGAACTAAGAAAAATATGTGGTTATGCTAAGGGATTAATTGAACTTAGCACTACAATGGAGCAACAGTAATATAATTTTATGTAAATTAAATGGTTATATAATATATTTTATGAATATATTATATAACTGTTTACTTTTTATAAATTATGTGATATAATATACCAGAAATAAATAGAATAGTCTACTTTAATTAAAGGAGGAGTATTATTTAAGAAATTTTTGATAGTAGTATTATAATTTATTAATGTAAATTATATTTGTAATTATCATTAGAAGGGAGAATAAATAATGGCATCAAAAACAACATTAACTATTGGTTTATTTTTGAAAGAAAGATTTGGCAAGGAAAGTAGAGAATTAAAGTGTTGTAAAGCACTTGAACTCTATAATATTCCTTTATTAGCATTTGAAGCTAGATTTGGAAAAATGTCAGATTACGATATGGCAGAGTTTATCATGGATCCGATTAATGGTTACAAATTGGGACTTTTTGCATATCGTGAAAAAGAAAAAATATGTGGAGATGGTTACAAAGCATATAACGGTTTCATAAAGCACGAGTTTTCAAAAGGCGATTATGATATTTCTCGTTCACCAATAAAGATGAAACCACAATTAGCAATTGACTAATGGTTGTGGTATAAATCGCCAAAGTAGGATAAATTTTCTAATTTATCCTGCTTTTTTTCTTGTATATATTGAAAAAATATGTAAAAAGTTATATAATATTGCTACGTAGTTTGTATACAAAAGAAAAGGGGAATAATATGAAAAAAATATTGGTTTTAATATTTGCAGTACTTGGAATGATTGTAGGAGTTACATTTGGAAGTAGTATGGCAAGTAATGATATATTTAACTTTCTTTCAATTGGAGGAGAGATTGGTTTTAAAGATCCAATTGTATTAGATCTTAATTTTTTGCAATTTACAATAGGGTTATGGTGTAGAATAAATATAGCTGGAGTTTTAGGTTTGGTAGTATTTGCTCTAGTGTCTAAGAAAGTATTAGATTGGCTAAAAATATAGTTGAAATTCCGTTAAATGACAGACCATATGAAAAATTGGAACTATTAGGGGCTGAAAATTTAACAAATTCAGAATTATTAGCAATTGTTATAAAAAATGGTACAAAAAAATATAATTGTTTGGAAATAGCACAAAATATATTAAAGACAAATGAGAAGTTACAAAATGTTTCTGATTTGGAATATTTATCTAGTTTAACTTTTGAACAGTTAATAAAATATGAAGGAATTGGAAGAGTAAAAGCAATACAGATAAAAGCAGTAATAGAACTTTCCAAAAGAATTAATAGCATATATAGTGCTAAAGATAAATATAAAATAAAAAGTCCAAGAGATGTTTTTAATATCTTAGGTTCTACGTATATTGGTAAAAAGCAAGAATGTATAAAAACTATACTTTTGAATAAACAAAATGTTGTAATATCAATAGTAACAAATGCTATTGGAAATAATGATAGTGTAAATATTGGCATAAAAGAAATTTTATGTGAGCCTATAAAGCAAATGGCAACAGGAATTATTTTGGCTCATAATCATCCAAGTGGAAAATTAATGCCAAGTAAACAGGATATTGATTTTACACAAAAAATAGCTGATTATTCTAAAGTTTTCAATATACAACTATTAGATCATGTTATAATTGGTAATTTAAATTATACTAGTATGAAAGAACAAGGATATATTGAATAAAAAAGAGAAATAGTATTAAAAGGTGGTAAAAATGGGTATAATATCAAAAGACTTAGGAATTGATTTAGGAACATCTTATGTAAGAATATATATGAAGGATAGAGGAATTGTATTATCTGGTCCATCTGTTGTAGCAATAAATAGAATAACTGGGGAGGTACTTACTGTTGGAGAAGCCGCAAAAGAGATGCTTGGTAGAACTCCTGATAGTATAGTAGCTTTAAAGCCCCTAAAAGATGGTGTTATATCAGATTTTGAAGCAACACGAATGTTGATGCAAGAATTGGTATCTAGAGTATCTACTAGAAGTATTTTTTCAAAACCAAGAGTAGTTGTATCTATACCATCAGGTATAACAGATGTAGAAGAAAGAGCAGTAGAGGGAGTTGTATATAAGGCTGGAGCAAAGGATGTATATTTGATAGAGGAGGTAATGGCATCAGCAATAGGTGCTAGGCTTCAAGTGGAACATCCAGAAGGCTCTATGATATTAGATATAGGTGGAGGAACTAGTGAAATGGCAGTACTATCATTGGGTGGGATTGTTGTGTCTAATTCTACAAAATATGCAGGTGATAAACTTGATAAGGATATAGTTGAATATATAAAGCAAAAGTATAATGTTATAGTGGGACTTTGTGAGGCTGAGGAGGTAAAAAAACAAATAGGAGCAGCTACTGCTGCTATGACAGAAGAAAGGATGACTGTAAAAGGCAGAAATTTAAGTACAGGATTGCCTGAAACAATAACACTTACTACTACTGATGTAAATGAAGCTATAATAGATTCGCTTAGTGAAATAATTAGAATATTAAAAATTACATTGGAACAAACTCCACCAGAACTTGCCTCTGATATAATGGAAAGAGGTATTGTTGTCTGTGGAGGAGGGGCGTATATAAAAAATTTAGATAGGTTTATTTCAGATTCAGTTGGTATGCCTGTTATTATAGCAGAGGAACCAGAACTTTGTTGCATTAAGGGAGTAGGAATGACATTAGAAAATATAGAAATGTTAAAAAGAGCGGTAAAAACTAAAAAATAATTATAAGGAGTGAATATGAATAATTATAGATATGATTTTGATGATAGAAAAAAAGGTACAGGAAAAAAGTTAATATTTGTTATAATATTTATTATTCTAGTTATTATAGTTGCATCTATATTATTTAGAAATAATTCAAATCCTATAGTAAATAAAGTAGCAACAACAGTGTCATATCCATTTTGTAAAATAAAAAATGTGTTTGATAATTCTTTTTCAAATGTAATATCATATTTTTCACACAATAAAAGTGTAAATGAAGAGAATGAAGCTTTAAGAAATAAGATAAATGAACTAGAATTAAAATTATTAGAAAGTAAAAGAATATCAGATGAAAATGAGTCTTTAAAAGTAATGCTTGATATAAAGAAATCATTTCAACATTTTGATATAAAAGTTGCAAAAATTATATATAGAGAACATGATAATTGGACTCAGACATTTAAAATTAATATTGGTAGTAATGATGGAGTGGAACTCAATAAATGTGTAGTACATACTAATGGATTAGTAGGGTATATATCAAGCGTAGATGAAAATACTAGTACAGTTACAACTATACTTGATCCTAGTTCATCTGTTAGTATAACTATAAGTACTATAAATGAACCAGCTTTATTAAAGGGAGATTTTGAATTAAAAGATAGTAATAAATTAAAACTTACCTTTATTCCATTGGAAACAGAAATATCTATAGCTGATCAGTTATATACTTCTGGTTTAGGTTCTATGTATCCAAGTTCAATACCAGTCGGAAAAATTATAGAAATTTCTAGTGATAAAAGTGATATTAATAGATATTCAGTAGTAGAACCAAATGTAAATATACGAACAATATCTGAAGTAGGTGTAATTTTAAACTAAATAATTTTTTAAGGAGAATGTATGAAAAAAATATTTACATATGGAGGAATTTTAGTATTAATATTTTTGTTATTTTTGTTTCAAGTGTTAATAATAGATACTAGAAACTTGTTTGGAGTAAAGCCTAATATAATACTAGTATCTTGCATAGTAGCAAGTCTATGTTATGGAATGTATAAAGGAGCATTTTATTCATTTTTTATAGGTTTATTAACAGATCTATTATTTGGAAATTCTAATGGGCTTTTTACACTTTCCTATTCTATAACTGGAGTAATAGTAGGCTACTTAAATAGTGATTTTAACAAAGACAATATATTCTCAATTGCATATATAACTATATATACGACTGCAATATTTGAGTTTGTAGAATATATTTCATATTTATTTTATACATCATCGTATAGTAATTTTATATATTTTATTGAGCAAGTTTTTATTGAAAGTATTTTAAATGTAGTATTTGCATTTATTGTGTATGGTATAGTATATAAGATTATTAGTAGATTAGATGATAATAGTTTTAGAAGTACATTTTAAAGGATAAGGCAGGTGAGCTTGTGAAAAGTTTTATGCAAAAAATTTTTAATATAGTAAATAATAGATATTTGATACTAACTGTAATAACAATTTTAATATCAATTTTATTTATATTTACACTATTTAATTTGCAAATTATTGAAGGGGAAACATATAGGAAAACATCTGAAACTAGAATGGTTAGAAGTGAAACTATTACAGCGTCACGTGGTAAAGTATATGATCGAAATGGAATAGCACTTGCAACAAATGTACTTTCTTGTGATGTAAAAATATATAATGTAAAAGCTGAAGTTGAAGAAAAAAATGATGCAATTGCAAAACTTGTAACTATTCTTAAAAGTAATGGTGATAAAGTATACTCTTCATTTCCAATAAATGAGGAGATGACAGGTTTTAATTTTTCTACTAAAGAGGCTGAAGATAAGTGGAAAGAGGAAATGGAATTAGATACAAGTATGGATTTTGACAAGATTATTGAATATTATATAGAAAAATATGATTTATCTAAGTATTCATATGATAAAGCTTTACAAATAGATATGATAAAAATAAAATATGAGGGAAACCTATATGCTTATTCTTTATTTAGTGGTGTTACTATTGCAAAGGACATTTCAGAAGAATCAATTGCTAAAATTGAAGAGCAGAAAAATACCTTATATGGAGTTACTACAAGCAAGGTATCAAAGAGATATTATCCATATTCTAATTTATTTTCACATGTAGTAGGTTATGTTGGTAAAATCTCTAGTTCTGATTACAAAGAGAAAAAAGATGAAGGATATACAATAAATAGTATTGTAGGTAGTTCAGGAATAGAACATTCTTATGAAAAATATTTAAAGGGCACAGATGGAAAAGTTCAATATGAAATAGATTCAAAAGGAACTGTATCAACTGAAAAGGTTACACAAGAGGCTATTGCTGGAAATGATGTAACACTTACAGTTGATTACAGACTTCAAAAAGTAGCAGATGAAGCTTTGGAAACTTGTATAAAAGGTTTAAGAGATGGAACTTTGATAAAAGATAGAATTGTAGAAGATGCTTCGGCAGGGGCAGTTGTAGTGCTTGATGTTCAAACAGGTGAAGTACTTGCAATGTCAAATTACCCAAATTATAATACTAATTTGTTTGTTAATGGTATAGAAAGTGATGATTGGAATGCTATAATTAATGATCCATTAAAACCAATGCTGAATAGATCTATATCTGAACATTATTCTCCTGGTTCTACATTTAAAATGCTAGTTGGAATAGCAGGGCTTGAAAATGGAGCAATAACTGTTGATGAAAAAATATTAGATACAGGGGTGTATCAATATGGTCATAAACCAAAATGTTGGATATATAGTCAGTATGGAAGAACTCATGGCTATGTTAATGTAGCCAATGCTATTAAAGGTTCTTGTAATTGCTTTTTTTACGAAGTTGGTAGAAGAATAGGAATATCAGAAATTATAAAATATTGTAAAATATTTGGTTTAGGACAAAAAACAGGTATAGAATTAGCACAAGAGGACACAGGGAAGATAGCTGGTGAGGGAATAGATGAATGGTATTTAGGGCAAACTTTATCAGCAGCGATTGGTCAGGCTGAAAGTGTATTTACTCCAATACAAATTGCAAACTATATATCAGCTATTGCAAATGGAGGAAGATTAAACAAAGTCTCTCTTATAAAATCTATTGATAATGAAAGTTCAGGTAAATCAGTTCCACTTTCTGAGTTAGAGGAATATTCCAAAAAATATACTGGAGTTGAATTTGAAGAAAGAAATTTAGATATAAAAGAAGAATATATGAATGCTATAAAAGAGGGAATGTTATCTGTTACTAATGAAACTGGTGGTACAACATATACTGTATTTAAAAATTCAAATATAAAAGTTGCTGGAAAAACTGGTACTTCACAAGTATCTTCAGGTTCTAATAATGGTATATTTGTAGGATTTGCTCCATATGATAATCCTAAAATTGCAGTAGTTGCAGTAATAGAACATGGCGGTGATGGAACATATACAGCTAGAGTTGTTGAACCTATAATGGAAGAATATTTTAATATGACACAGCAAGATAAGCAGAATGAAAGACAGCAAAATGTAGTAAAAAACGGTGTTATATTTTAGACATATAATGATAAAATCATAAACTAAAATTTTTAAAAGTATTTGTGTAATTCAAAAAAGTATTTATAAAAAATTGGAATTATAGAATATTATTTAATATATAAATTATGTAGAGCTAGTTTTTTAGCGCTATATGGTTTAAATGGTTTATGATTTTATCTTATATTTTTGGGTATAAAAAAATTATATAGTGATTTTTATATGGAATTTTGACAAAATATTTGTGTTTTAAAATGAAAAATACATTGATTAGTTATGCTATATATGTTAGAATACTGTTATTATTTTTAAAGGAGGAATATTTTTGGAAGATGATAATTCAATAAAAAATTGGCATTCAAAATCTATAAAAGATATACTTAAATTATTAGGAACTAGTGGAAACGGTTTAAGTCACATTGAAGTAGAAAATAGAATTAAGGAGTTTGGATATAATGAATTAGTTCAGAAAAAAAGTAGAACCATTTTTCAATTAATATATTCAGAACTTACTGATCCAATGATATTAATTTTGTTAGTAGCAGCTATTTTATCTTTAGCATTAGGTGAATTAATAGAAAGTTTTGTAATATTATTTATTGTATTTGTAAATACTGTGATTAGCATTGTTCAAGAAAAAAAAGCGGAAACTTCAATTCAGGCTTTAAAATCTATGGGAACTGCTAGTACACGTGTTATTAGAGAAAATGAAGAGGAGTTAATACCGTCAAGAGAACTTGTAAAAGGAGATATTGTAATTTTAGAGGCAGGAAATATGGTACCTGCTGATATTAGAATAATAGAAGAGTTTAATTTAAAAGTTCAAGAAGCAGCACTTACAGGTGAGTCTATTCCAATAGAAAAAGATGGTAATGTGGTATTAAATGATGAATGTAATTTAGGAGATAGGATAAATATGTTATACACATCTTCTTTAATTACATATGGTAGAGCAGTTGGGGTAGTTACTGAAACAGGTATGAATACTGAAGTAGGACATATTGCTAGTATGTTAAATGAAGAGGATGATTTTGATACGCCAATGAAACAAAAACTTGCATCAGTTGGTAAATCTTTAACAATTGTTGGCATTATAGTTTGTGTAATTATATTTATAATAGGATTAATGTACAAAAGACCACTTTTACCATTACTTATGACATCTATTTCACTTGCAATATCTATTATCCCTGAGGGACTTCCTGCAACAGCTACAATTGTGATGGCACTTGGTGTAAAACGTATGGTAAAGGAAAATGCATTGGTTAGAAAACTTTCGGCAGTTGAAACTTTAGGTGGCGCAAGTGTTATATGTTCTGATAAAACAGGAACACTTACTCAAAATAAAATGGTAGTAACTTGTATTGCTGCATATGATGAATTTCAAAATAAAAAATTACAGTTAGTTGATAATATAGATAAAACACAGATTTCAAAATATCAGGATTTAATATATTGTGGTAGTTTATGTAATGATGCATCTGTTGCACCAGATGATAGTAGTTGTATATTAGGTGATCCAACTGAGGGTGCTTTAATACTACTTGCAAGTAATTTTGGGATTGATCATGAAAAACTAGAGGAATTATACCCGCGTGAATTTGAGCAACCCTTTGATTCTGATAGGAAAAGAATGACAACTGTACACAAAATAGATGATAGAGTAATTGCATATACAAAAGGTGCAATTGATGAGTTATTACCGCTTTGTACTATGATATCTACAACAAATGGTAATAGAAAAATTACATATGAGGATAAAAATATTATAATTAATTTATGTACATCTATGTCAAATGAGGCATTGAGGGTTTTAGGATTTGCCAAAAAAGAACTAGATGTTATACCTAAAGATGGAGAAAATATAGAAAATAATTTGGTGTTTATAGGGGTTATGGGAATGGTTGATCCACCTAGAGAAGAGGTATTTGATGCAATAAATACTTGTAGAGGAGCAGGTATAAAAACTATTATGATTACTGGTGATCATGTACTTACGGCAAAATCTATAGCTGGGCAACTTGGAATATTGGAACAAGGTGAAAACTATATATCAGGTGAGCAATTAGACAAATTAAGTGATGATGAATTAGATAAGTTAGTTATGAATACAACAGTTTTTGCACGAGTTTCACCTAGCCATAAACTAAAAATAGTAAAATCATTAAAAAGAGTTGGAGAGATAGTGGCAATGACAGGTGATGGAGTAAATGATGCACCTGCTTTAAAAGCAGCTGATATTGGAGTTTCAATGGGGGTAAATGGTACTGATGTTGCAAAAGATGCATCAGATATGATCTTGCTTGATGATGATTTTACAACTATAATTTACGCAGTAAAAGAAGGAAGACGTGTATATAGGAATATACAAAAAGTTATACAGTTTTTACTTGCTGGAAATATAGCAGAAATACTTACACTATTTATAGCTACATTATTTAATTGGGATCCACCTATATTAGCCGTGCATATACTATGTATAAATCTTGCAACTGATTCTTTGCCAGCACTAGCATTAGGAGTAGATCCTGCAAGTAAAAATATAATGAAACAAAAGCCTTTAAAATCAGGTAGTTTATTTGAAAAAAGCTTAGTTACAAGAGTTATACTACATGGTATATTTATTACCATTTCTACAATACTTGCTTTTAAAATAGGTATATATATTGGTAATTATTCCGTTGGTCAGACTATGGCATTTTCAGTTTTGGCGTTATCTCAAATGTTACACGCTTTTAATCAACGTTCTAATACAGATTCGATATTTACCAAAGGTAATGGGCATAATGTATATTTAATTGGTGCACTATTAATCTCATTGATGATTGTTATAATTATATTATTTGTACCATTTATTAGAGATATATTTAGTCTTACAATACTTACAAGTAGACAATGGTTATTTGTGTTATTACTTTCAGTTTTGCCTGTTATATTTGTAGAAATAACTAAATTTTTTAAAAGGCTTACTGGTATAGAGGATTAATTTAAGAGAAATAATAAAAATTAGGTTAGACAAAGTTTGTGAAATTTATAAAAAAGTATTGCAAAAATAAAATAGAATGGTGTATAATGTAATCAAACAAAAGAGAGGAAGATGGCACATGAAAAAGATTATGTTAAATAAAACATATAGAACTATGATAATACTACACACACACACACGAAGATGTATTAAATAATAGAAGAAAAAAACAAGGGGTAACTGCGTCAAAAAAAATATATAGAAAGATAATACCAATAGATAAGTGAAAAC
>CAOKPF010000074.1 GCA_948470565.1 uncultured Clostridium sp. | reverse complement strand
TACTAAGTAAAAAACTTTACATAAAAATTGTAACATTTATTTATGGAACGTCCCTAATTGACTTTTAATAATATTACATTACATTTTCCTTCTTAGAATGTACTAATTTATCTATTATTTCATAATGTTCCTTAGGATTTTTTACACTATATATAATTAAACCATTATTCCTATCATTTTCAGCATTTGTATATATGACAATTATACCATAGCCAATAATTCTATCCCATATAGTTCTTCTAATCTCTACTTCTTTTATATTAGAATATTGTATATTTTTCTTATGTTGATTTAAAAAATCATCTTCATATATCATATGATCTTTATAAAATGTATAACTCATATTTTTATATTGCATATTTTGAAATACAATATTTAATATAAGTTTTATAATCAATACTATATCTATAAATATGCAAATATATTTCAAAATCTCAATAAAATTTACTTTTGAGTTTATATCAAATTTTACCCCAATATCTTTGCTAATAAATATAAATATTGTAATCATTAGAAAGAACAAAATCATTACAAAAGTTGATTTTATCTTTTTTCCTGTTGGCATAAGTAATTCATATATTATATTAAATTTAGGTATTATTTTATATAATACTTCATCTTGAGTTTTATTTTTATCTTCCATATTATACCTCATTTTCTACTATTGTACCAACATTTTCTCCTAATACTGCTCTTTTAATTGAATTAACTTCATTAAGATCAAATACACTTATAGGTAAATTATTTTCCATACATAATGTTAATGCTGTTATATCCATTACACCCAGTTTATCATTTATTGCCTTTTCAAATGTAATTTTATCATATTTTACTGCATCACTATATCTTCGTGGATCTTTATTATATACTCCATCTACATTTTTAGCAAGAAGTAATATATCTGCTTCCATTTCAACTCCTCTTAAAGCAGCACCTGTATCAGTTGTAAAATACGGACTACCTGTTCCACATGCAAAAATTACAATACTACCTGACCTCAAATATTTTTCTGCTCCTATTTTTGTATATCTTTCTGCAATTATTGGCATATCTAATGAAGTTAATACTGCTGCCCCTTTTCCTTTACTCTCAAACATATCTCTTAGTGCTAAAGCATTTAAAACAGTTGCAAGCATTCCCATATAGTCTGATGTTGTTCTTTTCAAATATTCTTTTCCATATTTTCCTCTCCAAAAATTACCTGCCCCTATAACTATTGCAACTTCTATTCCACTATTTGATACTTCAATTATTTGTTCTACAACTCTTTCTATCTTCTCAGTGCTAAGACCTCTACCATTTTCCTCTCCTATTGCTTCACCACTTAATTTAATTAATATTCTATTATATTTTCTTTCCATTTTCTACCTCCAATTTTTTCTTTATTATATACTAAATTGTATATTATTGCAAATAAAATTACACATTTTTCAGTGCAATATAATAGTTTTTTTCGCAAATATAAATATTTCCAATAATTTCTATAATAAATTATCATTAAGTAAAATTTAGAAAATTTCTTATTTCTTTAAGAATTGGTAGACAAGTATTTCTCTTTGGTTTAGATATTATAAAGGTAAAAAATATCCTGATGCTTTAAGTACTTACCATTATTGAAGGTGTTAATTTTGTACATGATATTTTTAAAGACAAAGATTGTTCTATTATTTTCTTAGCTGATAGATGGTTTATCAATGTTAGTGTTCTTTTCAACATATTAATTCTTACTCTTACTGTATTCATACAAAAGGTGATATTAATGTTTCCATTCCTGACTCCAAAAAGTATGTTTATATTGAAAAACTCTCTGATATTACTCCTCGTCAAACATCTTCTATATTCTTTGAAAATGTTACTGTTACAAATCATAATTTCCTTACTAATGTTGTTATTAGCAAATCCAATTCTCATAAAGAACCTTTTATTTTACTTACTAATGATAAAGTTTCTTGTGCTGTTAAACATTATGGTTATAGATTTCGGTTCTATCGAATGTGTCTTTAAAAATCAGAAATCTAATGACTTTTATCTTGAAAATACTAAAATGAAGATTATTCTCGCATTTACCACATTGTTTACACTTACTTGTGTAGCTCTTGTTTGTACTACTATTATTGGTATTTATTACTCTAAAAACAAGAAAAATTTCCCTTCTCGTATTTGTATTAGAAACTCCTATAAATCTTCTAATAGCAATACTTTGCGTTTTATTACTTTAATGTTGGTTTAATTTTTATTAATCTTGTTTGTAGAAATGGTTTGCTTAATCTACTTAAATTTAATTTTAAATTATATGATGTATAATACTCTTTTGAAATATAACTCTACATAATCTTTTGAGATTTCCATTTTTATAGGGACTTTCTGTGCTTTTTTCATGTATCTTCCATCTACTGAATCCTTTTTCACTATTAAATTTTTAATACAAAGCAAAACTGGTAATTTCGATCATATTTTTGATCTATTTTACCAGTTTTTTACATTTTATCGGACGCCACTTTTACATCTACAGTCCTTGATACTCTAAGCTTTCATAAAAAGTGTCGGGTACTAAGGGAGCTCTATTTTAGTATATATCCCTCTCCTGATGATTCCAATTTGATATCAGACCTTAGACAAACTACAGGTCTAAATGCGTAGGAGCTGTAATGGTAATATTGGGTCAAAAAGCCAGTATAGTGGATGTAAAACACATAGCCAGAACTTTCGTACGAAGTAGATGTCAGCCACATAGCAGGCGCTTTTGTATTGGTAGTGTCGCATATGTACAGTGAATCTGATTTATCTAACATAAAATTACTGTTCTCCCAACTATCTGTTGATGTTTTCCTTATCTGGTATCCTACTGAATCACTTGCTTGGTACTCATACGCTGTTCCATGTGTCTGATTATATGATTTTAATAATATCTCTATTGTTGGTCCTCCTATTACATAATCAGCGTACATTGTATTTCTATATTTATTATTCCATTCCTCTATATCTAACATATATGCCACTGCTTTCATATTATTATTATCGCTTGTATATCTTTTTACGTTAAAGTAATCATTATTTAATCCCTTTATTCTTGAGTCTGTCACATTTGCTGAACCTGTATAATCTAAGGTTGCACTTTCAAAATTGGTTTTATATTTTCCATCTTTTTTTATCTTATTTTGTTTTGGTAGAGTACTATTTGGTACATAATTACTTGCTATTAAATATATATTATTTTCATGTGTTGCTGGGTTCTCTCCTGCATAGAATATCTTCCATTCTATTCCTTCTGCCTTTAATGCAGCATCTACTTCACTATTTCCTGTTGTATAATTGCTTACTACTTTTCCATAATATGTATTTGGATTTTCTATTACTTCATTTGTTGTTTCTCCTGTTCCACCTGATCCACTTGAACTTCCTGCTTTTACTGTTATCTTTTCTGATTTTGCTACTGTTTTATTTCCTTCATTATCTACTATTAGCATATGTAAGTAATATTCTCCATCACTTTCTACATTACATTTTATATTTGCACTTCCATCTACTATATTTTCTATTTTATTTGCACTTTCCCATATACTATTTTCTGCATCATATGTTGTACTTACTTGATTTATTATATACTTACATTCCTCTTCATTTATTCCACTTCCACCTACATTATCTTTTAGGGTTACTGTTATTCCTTCTATATCATAACTTGTTACTTCACTTGGTACTGTTATATTTGGTGGTGTTGGCGGTGTACTATCTGGATATGTTATTACTTTCTCTGTTTCTTTTCCTCTTGCTTCTGTCTCATCTTCCATTTTTACTTCTACTTTTACCATATATTCTGCATCTTCTTCTAATCCTGTTATATTGTAGCTTATTTCACTTGATTTTTCTGTACTTTTATAATCTTCTTTTGCTTTATATTCTAAATCTGTTACTTTCTTTGCATATACCTTGTACCATTCTATTTTACTTGCGTCTACTAATGAACCTTTTAATGTTATTTTTCCGCTTATTCCATTGTCACTTGGTATTGTTGTTACATTTATTCCAAATTCTGTTGCTTCTATTATCCCACTACACCAATTTGTTTCTTCTTTTGAGTCTCCTACATATACCAAACTTCCTCCCATTATTTCTATACTTTCTACATATTTTGTATTTTTTATTGATGTTATTACATCTCCTATTGTTCTACTTGTATCTTTTTTTCCATTCTCTGTTACACTTTCTTTATCTGCATATAATTTTTCTCCATTGTATGCTCCAAGTGTTCCTGCTTGCTTATTTGCTACATACAAACTAAGTTCGCTTTTAAATGTATCTACATCTGACATAAATTTTGCTTTCTTTGCATCATTTACTGGATTATTCTGGGTTAAATTTAATATTACTGCTCCTGCTATTATTATTATCACTATAATTGTTATTACTAGTACTATTAGACTTATACCACTTTTTGCTATATTCTCTTTTTCATATTCTATATTCTTTTTATCTTTACTTTTCATACTCTTTTCCTCTCTTATTTTTTTACTTTAATATCTTATTTAATATTATTTTTATTCTTCAATTTTTATCTTGATTTTTTACACTACTCCTCCTTTCTGTTTTTTCTTATTTCTTTTTTTACCTCTTTTTTCTTTTGTTCCTTGGTATTTACTTAATATATCTAATGTTATATTTTTAGCTTATTTTATTATCACTAAGCCTCTTTTATAAACCTCTTAATATATTTCATAAACATTTTTACTTTTTGACAGCACAAATACCAATAGCTAAGTATTCTTACTTAACTATTGGTATTTATATATGTATTTTTTGGCGCAGTTACACCTTGTTTTTTTATTCTATTATTTAATACATCTACGTGTGTGTGTGTGTAGTATCATAATATTTCCACATATTTTATTTGACATAATTTTATTCATGTGCTATCTTCCTCTCTTTTGTTTGATTATATTATACACCATTTTTATTTATTTTTTCAATACCTTTTTTTGTATTTTCTCAAAAAAGAAGCTAGATTGACTAACTTCCCAAAATATATTTTCTCTTTTTACTCTTTTACATTTATATCCTTCTTAAATACAAAAATATAGTCAACCATAGACCAAATTGTTGCAATTGTAGCAGCAGATATTGCAATAGTAGCACACACATTCATAAGAAGTGATACTGTACTCATATTAATTGCTCCTGATAAAAATTTAGCAAAGCCAAAATTTGTGCTAAGAACTCTATCTAAAATTGCAAATATAACTCCAAGTAATTCAAATACAGTTTTTATCTTTCCGCTAAGCATAGCTGCAAGTTCTCTTCCCTTATCAGCGCCAAACATTCTTAAAGCGTCTACAAATAAATCCCTAAATACAATAATTGCAGTTATCCATGCTGGAACTTCACCAATACCTGTAAGCATAATAAATGCTGCAGAAATAAGTAGTTTATCAGCAAGTGGATCCATTATTTTTCCAAACTTAGTTACAAGACCTTTCTTCCTTGATATATATCCATCAAAAAAATCTGTTAATGCAGCAATCACAAAAATTCCTAATGAAACATAAAGTGGCCAAACTACATTTTCAGCTTCTAATAAATTACCTATAGCCATAAATACGACAAATATTGGTACAAGTATTATTCTTAATATTGTTAATTTATTTGGTAAATTCATTATTACCCCTCCCTTTTTACTGTATTATACCAAACATATATTTTTTAGTCAACAAATTTTCACTATTTTTATATTCAAACAGCACAATTTCACTAATTCGACACAATATCACACTATACAAGTAATAGTCGCAAATGTACCATAATCCTTCATATTATTTTGAGTAGAAAATCTATATGAAAAGAAATCACCAAAATTACACCTAGTACAAATATTCGATAAAACAATATTTTCATTTTCTACTCCTAAACTTTCCATATCTTTCTTTATAACATATGGTATATCTATATGAAATTTACCACTTTGCGTTGTATCATAATAAATATATTCTTTTTCATTTCTATATACTTCTAAAAACATATCTTTGAAATTTTTTTCTTTACTTGTAAAACAGCACTTATTAATAGATGGACCAATACACACTATCATATCATTATAGTTGCAATCATATTTTTCATTCATGCACATAGCTGTTTTCTTAGCAATTTGTTTTAAAGTACCCTTCCAACCACTATGTATATTTGCCACTACATTTTTTTGTGGGTCATAAATAATAACTGGTACACAATCAGCAGTAGTAACAAGAGTTGCAATATTTTTTTCATTACAAATGTATGCATCATATTCATTTTGACACATACTTTCAAAAGCATAAATCTCTTTATTTTCATTATTAATACATAAAATGTTATCTGTATGCGCCTGTTTTCCTTTAAAAACATTAGAACTTGGAATTTGTATTACATCACATATCAAATCTAAATTTCTTTCTACATTTTCTTTGCTATCCAGTCCATATTGTCTAAAATTAAGACTTGCGCAATCGCCACTACTAACTCCACCATGTCTTAACGTAATACAATGTTTTAATTTATCGCTATATTTATTTAAAATCTTAAATTGCAAATATTCTACATTTCCATTCTTAACATGCTCTATATTAGCTGAATTGTAATTTTTACTCATAATTCCTCCAATTAATACACTATTTCTATTTCTTTATCAAGATTAAACGAATATATATACACATTCTTCACACTTTTTTTAGTAAGTTTTTCAATTGCCTCTTTATAAATATCAAGCTGTTTTTTATATCTTGTAATAAATTCAGTTTCATCACTTAATTTATCAGTTTTAAAATCTACAAGCACAACTTCATCACTAGAATTTATATAATAAAGATCAATTACACCTTGAATAACACTATTAGAAATATTTTTGTCACTTAATATAAATTCCTCTTCCCTATAAATATCCCTAGCATCTTTTAGTTGTCTACCAATATTAGAATTTAGAAAATTAAATATACTATTAACACTAATATATTTCCTATCCTCAATACTTAGCACACCATCAGTTACTAAACTATCAATATAGCTTTTTACATCATTTTTTGTAATTAGATTTTTCAGATCTAGATGTTCTAATACAAAGTGAACCAATGTACCCTTTCTTACAGCACTATATCTAACATTTTCAGTATTCACACAATCAGGAATATTAAATTTATGTATTAACTCTATATCCTTTACAAATTCTTCATCTTGTATTTCCTCCATGGATTTTGCTTTAAGCTCACTTACACTAACACGAGTATTTGCAATAACATCGTCAAAATATTTATACTTATAATCAAATTTAGTGCGAAATTTACTAATATTTTCTTCTACATTTTTTAAACTGTAATCTTTACAATCTTTTAACTCTAATATTTTCTTATTAATATTTATATTTTCTGTTTGACTATCATCTAGAGTAGATATAATCTCACTTGGATTTAAAATATTAACGTCAAATATATTTTCCTTATCGCTATAATCCTTTAAACACATATATATATTACTAAAATAATTATTATTCCTAGAAATTAAAGATTTTTCTATTGCACCATCTTTATACATAACAAAAGTACTATCATCAAACTTATCAAAATTATTTACTGTAGCAAAAATAATGAGTTTTTCCTTAGCTCTAGTAAGTGCTACATATAACATTCTTAGCTCCTCTGATTTAGACTCAGATATAGTTGCTGTTTTTATAGCCTGCTTTATACTAGAAGAATAAGTTATTCCATAATTTTCATTAACAATATTTATTCCAACACCTAAATTATGGTGTAATGTAATAGACTGACTAGCATCTTGCATATTATATTCCTTAGAAGTATCACATAAAATTACAATTGGAAACTCAAGTCCTTTAGACTTATGTATTGTCATAATTCTAACAACATCTTCATTCTCACCAATTACCTTAGCAGAAGAACTACTATCTTTAGCATTACTAAGCACATTATCTATATACGAAATATATGAGCCAATACTAGATAGCATGTCTTGCTCTAAATTAATAGCATATTCCAACAAAAGATCTAAATTAGCTTTTTTTATTGAAGCATTATTGGTTAAACCAAAAGCATAATAAATATTAGTATCTTTATACAATTTTGAAAGTATTTGACTAACTTTATATACTTTAGAATATTCAATATATTCAGTTAAAAGACTATCAAACTTTTTTAATTTATTAAAAAGAATTTTCTCGTTTAATTCAAGCTCATTCCCACTATTTTGTTTCTCACTAAATTCTGCAATTTTATCTTTAATGTTATAATAAATATTTTGTTTAGTACGTAAGTTTCTTATCATAGCAAGTTCAGATAGTGTAAACTTACCGACTATACTATACATAACACTAATCATATATACATCTTGCAAAGGATTATCTATTACTCTTAAAAAAGCTAAAATAAGCCTAATTTCATCACTTTCAAACAAGCTAGTACTAGCATCAGAAAAAGCTGGAATATCATAATCTTTTAGTGTATTTTCCAAAATAACGCCTTTATCCTTTATTCCCCTAAGAAGTATAACAATGTCCTTATACTGTGCCTCCCTAAATTCTTTACTAGTTGTATCATATACTTTAAAGTTACCAACTATCTCTTTTATTTTTTTAGCAACACACAAAGCCTCAACTTCAAAGTTTTGTAACTCTTCTATGACACTATCAGTATTATTATCGTTATCCTCATTAGAATTACTATCATAAGTTGTAACCTCTTTATCTTTATTCAAATTAACAATATTTACTTCTGTTTTATAATTTTGATTATCATATGTTTTGTAATACTCTGCCCCAAACTTTAATTCCTCAATATCTGTATACTCACAGTCACCATTAGCTTTACTCATTATACGTTTAAAAATATAATTAATACTTTCAATTACATTCTCTCTACTTCTGAAATTTTTAGCTAAAATTATCTTTTTACAATCATATCCAAGACTATTTTTATACACAGTTTCATCTTTATACAAATTATATCTTTCATATTTTTCATTAAATATCTCTGGCATAGCTTGTCTAAACTTGTATATACTCTGCTTTATATCTCCAACCATAAATCTATTTTTTGAACCAGATACAGCCTCCAATATAGCCTCTTGAATGAAGCTTGTATCTTGATATTCATCTGTATATACTTCAACAAATTTTTCCTGTACATTTTTTGCTATATCTGTAAGCATAGTATTACCATTTTCATCTTTTTTTACTAATAATTCTAATGCAAAATGTTCAATGTCTGAAAAATCAATTACATTTTGTTCCTGTTTTAAACTTTTATACTCAGTGTCAAAATCATACAAAAAATCATAGATATATTTAACATATTTATATGCTTCTTGATTGTCCTTTAAAATTTCATCACTTTTTGCATATACACACTCTTTTATCTTAATAAGACTTTTTTTGGCAACTTCATTTCTATAATTTATAATTTTGTCCTTTAAAATTACATTTCCACCTTTATACGGCTTTGCTCTCTCAAAAGTAAATTGCAAATTATCATATAATGTATCCCAAGAATTATTACTATTTATTGCAAATCTTAACTTTTCAATATCAATGTCTAACATTTCTATATATTTTTCAAAATCTTCCATTCCACTAATTTCATCACGAAATTCTTGTAATCTTTTCGCAATTACATCAAGCTTTTCTACTGTATCATCATAAATCTTTTTCCCAAATTCAAAATTACATATATCCTCTACTACATTTCCATTACTTGAATATATGTTATAACTTTGTATACTATCATATAACCACTCAAATGGATATGAAAAACTCTGTATAAATGAATACATAGAAAGCATTTTACTAACAAATATTTCTTCTTTTCCAGAAAATATCCTAAAAATATCATATAACGTAATTTCATCTTTTTCATTTTCACCAATATATCTTTTTTCAAGAACAGTTTCTATTGCTTTTGCCTTTAATATATTAGATTTTGAATCATCACAGATTTTAATATTTGGGTCAAGAGATAAATTATAGAAATTTTGTCTAATTAACTCCAAACAAAATGAATGGATAGTAGTTATACTAGCTCTATTTATATATTTCAATTGCTTTTTTAAAAAAATATTATGAGGATTCTTACCAAGTGCCTCATATATTGCTACAAGCAATCTTTCTTTTAATTCTACTGCAGAGGCATTAGTAAATGTTACAACTAGTATTTTATCTATATCAACTTTATCATTAATTACTTTTTTAACAACTCTTTCTACTAAAACTGCTGTTTTACCACTTCCAGCAGATGCTGATACTAATATATTAGCATCCTTTTCATCAATTGCAGCTTGTTGTTCTTTTGTCCAATCATTAGCCATATATTCCCTCCAAAAACCAACAATATATTATCATAGATTATTATTTTTTTCAATAGTCAACAACTCTGCACTTAAAGTACAGAGCTTGTTTTGCGGACTGAAAGTCC
>CAOKPF010000073.1 GCA_948470565.1 uncultured Clostridium sp. | reverse complement strand
CTTTCGTAGACGTAGCGTAGCGAAGGCAAGAAAGGAATGTTAGTAATTATGGATAATAAACACTATAATTATAAGTATTAATATTATTTTTCTCATTTTATTTATTTCTCCTTATAACTAATATTTACAACACATGCACCTTAATATTAATCATATTTTTAATAATTAAGGTGCATGTATTAAATTAAATATTTACGTAATTTACTCTTTGTATATGATAGTATTATACAGATAATATTTTGTATTGTCAAGTTTTATTTCCTTAAATCCTTCTAATTTAAGAGATTTGTAATTAAGATTGAAAATATAAGCTTTATCTCTATTATCAGAATTAGACATTACAAAATATATATTATCACCATCACTTATGGATTTGTTTGCGGAAGTTTGAATCATAAAATTATCTAATCTTAACTTTGAAATTTCAGTAACCTCTTCTGAATTTATTTCACTGTCTTTCAAAGTATCTATAAAAACTTTGTTATTATGAGACGATAAAATTACAACTCTATCCTCTATTACAGTTACACATTGTGGAACATACTTAAATCTAAATTTCTTATTTTTTCCACTCATTATATTATGTTCAACTAAATAATATTTAAAATCTTCAGTTAAACATATAACATATAATTTATCTTGAGTATATTCAATTCTTGTAATTGATGGTATTAAATCTTGCTCTGATATTTCTTGCAGAATATTGTTTAAGTCAAGTGTGATTGAACATATACTATAATCTTCTTTAAGAACATATATTCCTGATTCTAAATATATATATATTCCATCAAATCTTTTTTCAATTTTTGAAACAAAAGAAATATTGTTATAATTAACATTTTTTGCTATATCTGCAAGTTTAAAAATACTAGTCTTATCCTTATCAATTACCAATAAGTTCCAAATTGGATTTTTATCTAATAGTGACATCACATATAATTGTTTATCACATTCCCTAAAATATCCTCTAACATATCCATAATTTTTAACAAACTCTTGTTCTGACATATTATTATCCTTTATATATTTTTCAAGAGCTTCTATATCCCCAAAGCTCAAGCCAAAATTAGAATTTGCATTTTTTAATTTTTCTACATCATTTTCTCTTATGGAATACGTAAGATACTTTTCCTGCTTATTTTGCAAAGTAATATTTACACAAAAATTTTTAGTGGCACCAAATCTTTTCTCTATAATCCGGCTTTTACTTGTAAATGTAAAGATTACTAGTACAAGAACAGAAATTAAAACTAATTTTTTATTTTGGATTCCATTCATGTGCATTACCACTCCAACCTACTGAATACGCTAATACTAAATCATTATCTTCTACCAAGTCCATTGGTATAACTGTTGGACTATTATCATTTCCAAGTGTCATTGGAGTTCCACCATATAAATTACACCTCAAATAGGCTTTATATATAAGTGTACAACAGTTTAGTTGAGAACTATTATCTTTACTCGGTATAGGAAAATAGCTCCAGCCTATTAAATTTGCAGCTGCATAATCAGCAGCAGCTACCATTGTCAAATAATCACATGGTAAACCCTGATTACGCGATGTTGGAGTTGATACATTATATGTCCTTAAAGTATGACGCTTCTTCCACGGTGGTAAATTTATATTTGTACCATCAAAGTTATCCCACTCTGTGAAACCACTAAGCCCCTTTGTCTGTTTTTCTCCACCAACAACCGCCTGATAATCATACCCACCATGCTCTATAATTGATACATAATAATTTGTAAAGCCATATAACATACCAGCGTGTCCATGATTAATTCTATTATGAATAAGTCCAGAATCTTTTGTAATCCATATTTGACCTTTTGCACCACGAGAAATTGCTTCCCAATATTGTGCCCAGCTCATCTCCTCAGCAGGCAAATTAGGATCTTCTAATGAATAACTTTCAATTTTGGGTTCATCTTTTAAAAGATATTCTTGATATGAATCTTCCAAGATTTCTTCTCCATATATATCTGAAATTTTTTGTAGTTCTTCCTCTGACATATTGAAAATTTTCGAATATCCATGAAACTTACTCTCAGCTGCAAAAGCAGTGTTACTTGTAACACAACAAGCGGTAGTCATAACTATCGCTATAACTTTCTTCAAAAAACTATTTTTCATACAAAAACCTCCCAATGATATTTATAAATAACTAAACCTACTTACAACGGATACAAAAAATAAAAATCATTGTAGGTGCTCTTACCAATCTCATATTTAAAGATCGCCTCCTTTTAGAACATTAATTATTGTCCTTCATAATACTTATTGATACTACTATATTATACAACAAGTATTTTACTTCATCGTCTATTCGACAAAATTAGACACAAAATGACAAAATTAGACAATTTTATTATAATATATAAATAATAGAAAATACAATGTAAGTGAAAATACACATTTTTTTGAACTAATGATATTCTGAATTTTTCGGTTATTTCTACTTTTCTCACATGTCAATAATTTTAATTGCTATTTTCCTGTCTTTGGTAATTCTCCACTCTTTATTAATTTTCTACTATAAATAATAGTAGACCACTTATCTTTATCTTCAATATGAACATCTAAATAATCACCTGATACTCTTGTATTATTAGTAAATGTAAAACCATTTTTTAAATTATCTAACACATTAACATATACAACAGGACTTTCTAATTCATGAAAATCACTTTTAACTGTTCCAAACCTAAACTCAAATTCTACTATGTACTCATCTTCCTGCAATTCTAAATTATTAAAATCTAATTCATATATAATATCTGTATCAAGTTTATCTTTAATCAATTTAAAATCTTCTTTATTAGTTTTATACCAAACACTATATTCTAATTTCTCATTCCATGTACCAGTATATATTTTATCAAGCCTTATAGCATTCGTAGGCAATATATCATTCCAAGTAAAGTTATCTAAAGGTACATTTGATTTATTATGAATATTTTTAAAATTATAAAAAATATTGTCCTTATTTTGAGTTTCAATAAATCCAGTTTTTTCAACTTCAACATCAATATAATATTATCATCTGTAATATCTATATTTACTGTTTCTTGATGATTTACTATCTCTGTTTGAAATGTATTCTCATTTATTACATAGTATAATGGTGCTTTAATTTCTTTAATAGTATATTTTCCTTTTAATAATTCTTTTGATATTGCAAATCCTGTTTCATCAGTAACTATTGTATCTACTAAATTGTTATTTTCGTCATATATTTCAAATTCTGCTCCCTCTAGCTTAACACCTTTTTCTAATTGTGCATATTTATTATTATCACTACTATATTTTGTTACAGATATAAAACCTTTTATTTTTTCTTTTTCAAAAGTTAAAGTTTCAATTTCATCTTGTTTTAATGTTACTACTTGTTTTTCATCTGATAATACATAGTTTTCTAAAGTCTTAAGGGACGTTCCATAAATAAAAAAATACAAAAAAGTGTTTATGCCACAAAGGTATATTTATATTAGAATACTTCATATGTTATCATAAAATAAAAGCAAACCTATACTACTCGAAATAACTGAAAAATATATAGTTGCGTTATTTGCATTGAAATATTTAGATACCAATCAACAACTATCAAAAATATATTTTTTACAAATTAATTTTGTTTAAAAAAATAGCCTATATTATAAAAATATAAACTATTTTTATTCATTGTAATCTTATTACTCTATAACATTAAATTCTTTCCTATATAAGCAAGCTCCATTATCAAGTTGATACATATACCAACCCTGATTTAATATATCATCTTTAAATCGTACAACTCTAGTAATAGTTAAAATACCATTATCTTCTTCATTTTTCATTATAACTTTACTACCAATAGAAATTTTCTTTTCTCCTGTTTCGTCCTCAATTAATTTTTCAATCTTAATTTCTAACTTATCTCTAAATTCTTTATACATTCTTATAGCAAAACTATCATCTATATGATTTATCTTAATAATTCCAGGAACTAATTCATTTATCCAATCATGTGCAATTTTGCCATTTACTTCCTTTGGATATTTCTTACTTACCATTGGAATGTCTGAAAAATTTAATTCTGAAATATGATAAATCCTATTACAATCTTTTATATTCTTTTCCATATTTACCTCCTAAATTTAGATCTGGTCAATTAAAATTTGAACTATTATATCATTTATTTCATATTATGTCAATTGTTTTGGAATATTTTTGCGTTTTTAAGATGTTCTAAATAATAAGTATTAGTAAGTTAGAAATTTTTATGTAATTTTTAATTTATTTATTGACATTTTTAATAAAAAAATGTATAATGTACTAGTATCAATGGTTATTAACTATACCCCGGACGGTTAATTACCAAAATTATTTTGGGAGGATAAAAAATGAATAATACTACATATAGCGTAAAAGCAAAAGAAATTGATAAAAAATGGTATATTATAGATGCTGAAAACAAACCACTTGGTAGAGTTGCATCTGAAGCTGCTAAATTATTAAGAGGCAAGCACAAACCAACTTATTCTACACATTTAGATTGTGGTGATTATGTAATTATCTTAAATTCAGATAAAATTATTTTAACTGGTAATAAATTAAATGACAAAATGTACAGACATCACTCAGGTTATGCAGGTGGATTAAAAGAAATTCCTTATAAAGACGTTATGAAAAATAGTTCTGATAAGGCAGTTATGAAAGCTGTAAAAGGTATGCTACCAAAAAATTCATTAGGTAGAGATATGCTTACAAAATTAAGAGTATTTAAAGGTAATGAGCATGATCATGAAGCTCAAAAACCAGAAATTTGGAATTTTTAGGAGGATATAAATTATGTCAAAGAAAGAATATATATATGCTACTGGAAAAAGAAAATCATCTATAGCTAGAGTAAATATTATTCCAGGTACTGGAAAAATAACAATTAACAAAAAGGATATGAATGAAGTATACAACTTAGATACTCTAAAAGCTATTATTTTGAGACCATTTAAAGTAGCAAATTTAATGGAAAAATATGATGTTATAGCTACTGTAACTGGTGGCGGATTTGCAGGTCAAGCAGGAGCTGTTGCTCATGGTATTTCTAAAGCACTTGCAACAACAGATCCTGACACACGTGCAGTTTTAAAAAGACATGGATTACTTACAAGAGATTCAAGAGTTAAAGAAAGAAGAAAATATGGACTTAAAAAAGCTAGAAAAGCTCCGCAATTTTCAAAAAGATAAGAAGCTTTTTATACAGAAAAAAACCTCAAAGTTTCAATACTTCCGAGGTTTTTTATGTATTTTTAGTTTTTTAAAAATAGCCTAAAAAGCGTGAAAAATCAACATTTTTATTATTATAATTATCTTATTTTTTATAAATATTCATACAATATGTATAAAAAATAAAAAAAGCTTTACATTATTAATATTATATTTATTATAAAGAAAGCTATTATTAATTATAATTTATCTTTGAATAATTAGCTTTTAATTACTCTATTCAAGTTTTATCAAATATTCAATTACTTAAATTACATTTTTATTCTATAAAATCTATTTAGAATTTTTTCTATTATATATAATATATCAATTAGCATTATTTATTATACCAAAAACAAAATTAGCTATATATGTATATTACTTCTAAAACGTATAATAATAAAGATAATAATTTTTTAAAAATTATCTGTTAAGAAAAAATCAATCGCATTAATATGTTTTATTCCATTTCTTGAAAAATTCTCTTTATCTAATGAAATAACATATTTAGGATAGTTATCATTTATACAGTCATATGCTCCAAACTCCCTTTGTATCGTTTCTTCATTATTCAAGTACAAACATACTTGTATATATTTAAACTCTTTATTTTTGGCAGCAATAAAATCAACTTCACCTTTCTTCGTCTTTCCAACAAAAACCTCATATCCTCTAACAATTAATTCATTATATACCAAATTTTCAAGACATACAGAAAAATTAATTTCTTTATTATTCTTTTTTATTTTTTTTATTCCTAAATCAGAAGCATAAAATTTATTTAATGTTTTTAAAACTTCTTTACCATGCACATCATATCTATATACTCTATTAATCATAAACGTTGAACATAAAGCTTCAATATAATTATATAAAGTTTCAGTTGATATTTCTTTATATTCTTGCTTTAAGTATTTTAAAACATTTCCGCTAGAAAATTCTCTTCCTTCTATTTCTAATATATATTGTAATATTTTATTAAAAGAAGTAATATCCTTTATATTCATTCTTTCAATTACATCTTTTAAAAGAATAGAATCATATACATCAGAAACATAATTTAATTTTGAGTTTTCATCTTTAAAAGAAAATCTCTGAGGGAGAGTTCCCCATTCAAATATATCAAATAATAACTTTTCATAATCTTCTTTTTTGATATTAGTAAGTTCTATTATTTCCTTAAAAGTTAAAGGATTTACCCTAAAACTTACATATCTTCCTGACAAATCAGTTGATAATTCCATAAAAGTCATTTTACTATTTGAACCAGTAATAAATATACTAAAATTATTAGTAATCCTTAAAGAATTAATTCCCTTTTCAAAATCATTTACTTTTTGAATTTCATCTAAAAATATATAATATATATTTTTATCTTTCACAAACGATTTTATAAATTTATCTAAATCTTTAGCATCCTTTATATCACTATAATCCAAAGATTCAAAATTTATATATATTATATGTTTTGCATCTATTCCTTTTTCTTGTAATTCATCTATTATTTGTGTTAATATTATAGATTTTCCAGATCTTCTAAGTCCATAAATTATTTTTATTAAACTTGTTTCATCATAAAAATGCCTAATTTTATCTAAATACATATTTCTTTTTATCATATATATCACCAATACAAGTATAACACAAAGTCTTTATTTTGTAAAGTTTTTTCGATATATCGAAAAAATTTTCAATTTGCTATATTTTTTTGATATACTTTATACTAAAATCTTACAACATTTTAAAATACTTTAATTATAAATGTTTACAATATGCAAAAATGCATATAGAGCCTTATTTTTCCATATCTATAATCTACAAAAAAATAATAAGCTTTTTATATAGAATATCAAAAAATTCAGAAGTTACAATACATCCTAGTTTTTATGTATTCTCTTAAATCTTTTTTTATAGATAACCTTAATAATTGAAATATAAACATTCTTAATTTTATATTTTTCTAATTTTCCAACAGTCATTACTAAAACTACTATAACTTTATTTCAAATTTTTGTTAGAAGAAAATATTAGTATTACTGCATTTTAATTTTTCGTAATAAGGAAATAAAATTATAATTGTAATTTTACTATTTTTTACAGTACTTTTATATTAACTTAAGATACACTAATAAAACGGTATATCAATACTGACTATACCGTTTTGTTTTTAGTATTTTTTACATTTGAGCATTAAACAATTCTTTTAATTTATACACTACATTTTCTGAACTTGCATCAATAGATGCAGCCTCATTAATTGAAGAAATTTCACTTAGTGCTGGAATATTAGCATTATATCCAATTGTATAAATTGGTATCTGCACTCCCTCTATAACAGGTTTAATTTTATTAAGTGACAATCCTGAATTCGTATCTCCATCACTTAACAAAAATAGCATAAGCTTAACATCAGGATTTTTCCTTTTTTCTTCTAAAAGCATATCAAGAGCTACAGTTATTGCATTAAACGATGCTGTTCCACCAGTAGGTTCTAAATACTCAACTGCCCCCTTAAAATATGACCTTTGATTTAAATCGAATTTTCCAATAGGCAAGTTTTTGTATACCGTAGAATTATAACTTACCAAACCAATTGAATTTTCCTCATTTATATATTTTGAGGCATTAATCAATGATGCTTTTAAACTATTTATTGGTTCTCCCTCCATACTACCTGAAATATCTGCTACAAATACTGCAACTATTTCTTTTCCGACATCTTTTTTATCTTTCCATAATGCTTGGGCTTGTATAATCTCCTCACCTGAAAACTTTGGTAGTTCGCTAACATAATTATCATTTCCGTTAAAACCATAATCAGTAGCTAACTTTTGTGACTTTTCATTATGACAAAATTCAACAAATTTATCTATTACCTGATTTTTACTACTGTCCTCTGTTAAAGAGTATAATGGTTCATCATGTCTAACTCCATATGGTGTAAACATAAAATTCTTTAATTCTGGTAAGTTTTGATAACTCTGATATTCTAAAATCAAACCATCTAAAGTTCCTTTTAATGCCGCTTCTCTTAACTGCATAGTAGTTTGCGCCATAAGTGGTATATTATTTTGAAAAGCTAAAAATCCTTCTACTGCCTCATCAGCAAATATGTCATTAGGACTAAAACTACACAATGCGGATAAAATAAAATTTAAACCTGAAGAACTAGCCAAAGGATTTGTATAGCCCATTGTAATTTCTTCATTTATCGTAGCCTCTATAACAGATTTTAAATTAACAGCACCATACTTTTTTACAATCTTGTCATAGGCATCTTTTTTTAACAAAATTCCTGCATTATTTCCAACAAGTCTTTCTGATTTTTCTGTCAATGCTACTTTTTTAGCTTTTAACATTTCACCCCATAATGCATTAGAAGGTGAATATGCATCTGGAACATATTTGCCAGAATATATATATTCAAGTGCTGTTCCCGAATCTATTTTTCTAACAGAAACTGAAATTACATTCCCATCTTGTGTATACTTTTCTTTATTAAAGTTTTCTGCAACCTTATTTAACCATCCATCAGTATTATCGCCTGCTTTTTCTGGTGAAGAAAATATTTCAATATTTATATCTCCTTTACCTACTACTATTAATGGATATTCTCCTATGTCTGGTAATTCATCCTGAATCTCCATATCATCCTCCATAATTGGAGATTTTTTTGCTTCTACTTCCTGTACATCGACTTTTTTTATTAACCGTTTTAAAGTTTCCTCTGCATTTTCACTTGTAACTTGATTTGTAGTTTTTCCTGAATTTCTTGTTGCCCATACAACACCTGTAATAGTTAAAAAAAGTACAATTGCTGTAATAAATAAAATTAATCCTTTTTTCATACAATCACTCCTTATTATTCATTTGCCTTATTTGCCTTAGTGCTTCTATTGTAGATTGAAGACTAATATTATCCTCCACAGGAGATGCTCCTGATTTTATAACCTCTTCCAAAAAACAATCGAATTCGTCAAGAATTTTCTCATTAAATTTTATAATCCGTTTAAAATCTTGTATTTGTTCTTGATATATGTTTCTAAAATCAGTAATTGTAACATCTTGATCCAGTGCCCCAATTATAATGCATTTGCTAAGTATAATTTTTGCATTATTTAGCAAAAATTGTCTAGCTTTTTTGGCTTCGTCTTTTAACAAATCCTCATTTTTATTATTTTGTTTTATATATTCAAACAAAGCCTCCTGCTTTTTATCCATTCGTCTAATTTGATTTTTCAATTCATTAAGTTCATCAGTCAAAAAAGGTAAATCTTTTTGTACTTGTTTAATTTTCTTTTTATAATCTGACGAATCTTCTTTTAGTTCATCCAACTCAATACATCTTGCTTTATCTTTTTGATTTAAAATTGAATTACCTTCTACAAAAAATATAATTACACTAAATATTGGTATAAAAATACTACATATAATAGCAAATAAATTATCACTATGTATAGATATACCAAAAGCTGCTTTTGAAAAAGCTAAGATATTAATAGCAACCAAAATAATACATAATAAAAATAGCTTTAAAATCCTTCTTTTACTAATCATGTTTTCATCGTCCATACATACTCCTTTCTTTTCTTAAAACAGTTACAAATTATTGCTACCTTCTTTAAATAATCGTGAGTATTATATCATACTTTTACATAAGTTTCAAGTTTTTATGTAATTTAAATTAATATCAATTTATATATTTATAAAAATAATAGAGAAAATATCTAGTTCCTAAACAAAATTATATTATTAAACTACTAAATTAATATTTATTATATTTTATAGTAAAGCTCTATAAATAACATTCATTTATAACCACTAACTTCTACCATATTAATTACTTTTTGTACAAGTTGCTAATTTAACAAATTAAAATAGTCATTTTAATTCAATAAACTTCCCCGGGGCAAGCCCTCAAACATCTAGAAAAGATGTTTGCCTCTCTTCGAGAGCGGGGTATTCGCCCCAGCAAACAAAACTTCGTAATGTTTGCCTAGTTTGTTACGACGCAAGCGTCGGGGAATTAAACCCGAAGAGATTAAAAATTCTATTAATTTTTAACTAAATTATATAACACACTAAATAATCTAAATTTTTATATAATAATATATCTTCTTAACAAACATATATTTTTATATTATTTTCCTGTTTTAACTTGACATAACATCAAAAATATTTTATAATGTCAAGTCAGTTATGACACTTTTTGCCGAAAAAAAGCTAGTCAAAATGA